>CAZFDO010000014.1:0-17481 GCA_964517965.1 uncultured Clostridia bacterium | reverse complement strand
TAACCTTGGATAACAATTGCTCTGGCGTGATCTTAAAATTATTTTTTTCACTGGTTTTAATAATGACTGGCTTGGCGCCGCTGAGCTTGACCATTTCCAGGTAGCTGACCCAGTAAGGTGAGGCCAAAATGACCTCATCGCCTTTTTCGCACAGCACCATGATGGCATTATAAAGTGAATGCTTGGCTCCGCAGGAGACAATGATTTCCGCTGGTTGAAAATCCAAACCATTATCCCTTTTGAGTTTTGCGACTATAGCGGCCTTTAGCTCTGGTATGCCGGAGGTGGCTGTATATTTAGTAAATCCCGCCTGCAAAGACCTAATAGCTTCTTCTTTAATATAAGCAGGGGTGTCAAAATCAGGTTCTCCGGCACCGAACCCAATGACATCTATGCCCTGTGCCCGCAGTTGATTCACTTTAGCCGTGATCCCCAGGGTTGGCGAGGGGCTGATCAAAGTTGTTCTTTTAGCTAGATTCATAAGTTGTTTCTTCCTTCCCGGGAAATTATTTCTATTCTGGGCTAGTGACGATCTCTTCCGGCTTAAACCAAAGAGCTATTTCCCGCTCGGCATCTTTTAGGTCACTGGAAGCATGGATGACATTTTCAAAGACCCCTTTGGTGGTAATGCGGCCGTAGGCTCCCCTGATGGTAGTCGGGTCAGCTTCTTCAGGATTGGTCGCTCCGGCTATCTTCCGCACCCGGTTTATAGCTTCTTCTCCCTGGTAAACCAGGGCAATCACTCGCTCAAAATGCGAACCGTGCAGTTTACCCTGGAAATATTTGAGCAATTCTTCAAAAAACGGCTTATCTTTAAGGTGCTGGTAATGTTTTTCAGCTAATTCCCTGGAAACCCGGACTACTTTGGCGCCTACAATCTCCAGTTTAGCCTCTGAAAGCTTAGTTAAAATATTGCCGGTTAAGGATTTTTTTAAGCCATCCGGCTTAATTAAAACAAGAGTGTTTTCCAACATAAGTAACCCCTAATAATAAGTTTATGGTGAAGAATTCTTTTAGCATAATTAAGGGCTGTTTGTCAAGATAAGAATAACTCATAACCGGTTGACTTTCTGGGCTGAATTATGCTATAATCCAATTCTAAATTGAGATTGTTGCCAAAGTGCCAGCGATCTCTGTCCGTTGAGTGGGTCATCAACGGGATATATTTTTATGCCTAGAAAGGCTCCCTCGTGTTAAAAGCAATCAAAAAAATACATCAAGCCGAAGAAGAGCAAACTGCCACAATCAAGGCGGCACAAGCTGAAGCCAGCCAGATCCTACTGCAAGCTGAAGCCCAGGCTGCCGGGTTATTGAAAGAAGCTTTGGAGCAGGCTGAGCAAGAAAGCCAGAAGATACTGGGACAGGCCCGGGAGCAAAGCCAGGCAGACATTAAGAAACTACAGCAAAAATCCAATGAAGACACCACTACGCTCATTGCTAAGGCTAGTACGAATACAGCGCCGGCGGCAGAAGCTGTAATGAAGGATCTTTAATGGCTATAGTTAAAATGAAAAAATTACAGCTGTTTGCGCACAAAGAAATAAAGCAACAGCTGCTATCCTTTCTCCAGCAGCAAGGCGTGATCCAGCTGCAGCCTTTAGATCAGGCCCAACTGCAAAAAGAGCTTTTGACTTATTCCCCTATATCTTCCCAAGAGATCGACGAAACCCTGCATGCGTTAAAACACATGGTTGGCTTTTTAAAGAAACACGGCAAGGTTCGTATCCCCGGACAAATAATGCTTGATCAGCAGCAATGGACTCATATTACCCAGCACTTTAATTTCCAGGAGTGTTTTTATAGATGCCGTAAAATAGAAGAGGATCTGGGGAGGCTGGAAAACAAAAAGCAGCAACTGAGTATACAACAGCAACAGCTTTTACCCTGGCTGGGAGTAGAAATGCGCCTGCAGGATTTGCAGGATGGTATTCGCGTTGCTTACCTTGTCGGCAGCATAAAAAGGAAAAAGCAGGAGGAGTGCCTCAAACAATTAACTGAGGCCACGCCTTCTATATATTCTGAAATAGTTTCTCAGGATAAGGATAGATCTTATTTGGTTATAGCCATTTTGCATGAGGACCGCGGCAAAACAGCGGAACTGTTGAAAAAGTATGATTTTAGCCAGAGCCGGTTTCCTAGAATAAAAATTACGCCAAAAAGACTATCTGTGCGCTTAGCGCAAGAATTGAAAAGAAGCAATAAAACCCTAAGCCAACTCCAAAAGGAGATCGCTCTCCTCAGCCAGAACCTGCCAAAATGGGTTGCGCTAGTAGATTATTATCAAAATGTCCGGGAAAATAAAATAGTTCAGAAATTGTTCCTGGAAAGCAATAAGACTTTTGTCCTCTCCGGCTGGATACCAGCCAAACAGGAGGCCTCGTTCCAAAAGGCATTGTACCAGCATTTTCAGGAAGTTGAACTTATTACGATGGAGCCGGAGGCCGAGGATGATCCGCCAGTAGAGATTGAGAACAAGAAATTAGCGAAACCTTTTGAGGTGATCACAGAGCTCTATGGATATCCTATATATAAAGGTATAGATCCAACAGTCTATTTAGCACCTTTTTTTGCCCTGTTTTTTGGGATTTGCCTGGGTGACGCAGGGTATGGGCTGGTTGTAGCCATAAGCACCGTATTTATATGGTGGAAGTTCAAAAAAAGATTAACGCCTGGCAGTCAAAAATTTGTAGGATTGTTTTTTATCGGAGGACTCTGCGCTGTCGCCGCTGGAGCGGCTATGGGCAGCTGGTTTGGAGTAGCCAGTAAATATAAATTATTCGACCCTTTGGCTCAATTAATGCTGTTTCTGGGGATTGCGCTGGGGTTAGGAATAATCCATATCTTTACAGGATTACTCATAAAAATGAGAGAAAATACCAGGGATAATGGTTTTTGGGCCGGACTCTGGGACCAAGGCTCCTGGATATTATTAATACTTTCCTTGCTGTTATTTGGTATTTTCCAGAGCCTGGGAGTATCCCCGAAGTTAATAACAGGCAGTGCTTTTAGCGCGCTCTTTTCTGCTGGATTGATCGTTTTTTTCCAGGCGCGTAATGAAGACAAAAACACGCAAGATAAATTAGACAGTTATCAACTATTGTATCTGCTGCTATCTGTTAGTATCGCCGCCTGGATATTGAAACTGTTTGCCCCCCTGGGGATGATGGCCACAGCAGTCTTAGCAATAAGTATTTTTTATCGAAGCAGAAACAGCCTTAAAGGATTTTTAGCCAGGATTGGGTTGGGAATTTATGCTTTATATGGGTTTACCAGTTTTTTTGGTGATATATTGTCGTATTCCCGCTTAATGGCTTTAGGCTTGGTTGGCGGGATTATCGCCATGGTTATAAATATTTTGGCCGGAATTGCGAAGGATCTTATCCCAGTGGTTGGCCTGTTGGTCGCTATTATCATCCTGATATTGGGGCATACCTTTAATTTAGTAATGAGTATGCTCAGCGCTTTTGTTCATACCTCCAGATTGCAGTATCTAGAATTTTTTAATAAGTTTTATGTCAGCGGCGGGAAAAAATTTAAGCCCTTTAACTGGCAGTATCATAATGTGATCCTGGTAGATAAACTACAAAAAACGGATGCAAACAGATAGAAGATTCGAATTCAGACAAATAAAATATATCCGTTTGAATCCGAAAATATTCGTCTGCATTGACTTAAGAGGAGGGTAACAATGGAGCTTGGTTTTATGTTTGCTATATTTGGGGCAGTGTTGGTTGCAGCGTTGGGTGGGATTGGGTCAGCTACAGGAGTAGCTATCGCCGGGTCCGCAGCCAGCGGAGTCTTAAGCGAAGAACCGGAAAAATTTGGCAGTACTATTGTTTTAGTAGCATTACCGGGAACACAAGGGTTCTATGGTTTTGCTATTGGAGTTATAATGCTATACTATATGGGCCTTTTTGCGCCAATACCTAAGATTATTTCCATTGCGCAGGGATTATCTTTTCTCGTTGTTGGCTTGTTATGCGGTTTGGTACAGTGGTGGTCAGCTGTATATCAGGGAAAAGTGTGCGCCTCAGCAGCCAGTATAGTAGCCAAGAATCCTGAACATGCGATGAAAGGGGTAGTTTACGCAGTGATGGTAGAAACATATGCTGTCCTTGCGTTCCTGACCGCTTTGATCGTATTGCTGAAAGGGATCGCCCCGGGGTTGAAATAGACATCCTGTAAGCCAGGATGTCTTGATTACACAGATTTAAAAAGACGATTAGCCCCCCTAGTTTTGCTCCGCATAACTGACAGGAGGGACAGGCACCGATTAAATAAACATAATGAATATTATACCAGGAGTAGCAATGTCGCTGGAAAAAATTATTGAAAAAATCACGCAGGACTCAGGCGCCCAGGGGAAAGAAATAATAGAGCAGGCTAAAAAACAGGCTGCTCTTGTTATCACTAAAGCCAAGGACGAAGCAACTACCCAGGTTAAAAACAGGCTTGAGCTTGCCCAGCGCGAGGCAGAAGGCTTGATCCAACGGGAAAAAGCCATTGCCCAGTTGGAGCTCCGTAAGAAAGCCCTGGCGGCAAAACAGGCTTTGATCAATGAGGTATATAAAAAAGTTGCTGAAAAAACAATCGCCCAACCAGATAAAGAATATGCGTTATTTATAAAAAAGCAATTAATGTCGGCAGTGGAAACAGGGACAGAAGAAGTAATCTTCTCAGCCCATGAAGCGGGGCGGATAGGCCCTAAATTAATCCAGGAAATAAACCAGGAATTGAAAAAGAACGGCAAGGCAGGAGCCTTAACTGCCGGACCTCCAAGTAAACAGCTGGAACAGGGTTTTATCTTAAAACAGGGCTCCGTAGAATTGAATTACTCGCTGGCAGCTATTCTGACCAGGTTGCGTGAAGAAACAGAAGCAAGAGTGGCCGAGATGCTTTTTAAGACATCCTAGAAGCTAGGATGTCTTGATTACACAGATTTAAAAAGATGATTACACCGATTACATAAACATAATGAATATTATTCCAGGAGATTAAATGAGTACAGCGTATGTACAAGCGGTGGCTACTATCAGGGCTCTTGAGGCCAGATTGCTGAATGATCACGGACTGGAACAGCTGGCCAGCACTGCGAATTTCATTTCTGCTGTTAATGAAACCAGGACTAAGATCTATGGCGCCCCAACTGAACAGATGAGACAGCTTACAGAGACTCTAAGTACTATTGATCAGGAGGAGAAATACTTATTCGCTTTTACGGCCAAACTGGTGGTTGATCCGCAACTGGCTGAAGTAATATACTGGTATGAACATTTAACCGAGATAAAGGCAAGCATCAAAAATACTTTGACTCTCCGGGAACAGGCTCCGGAGCAGTTTAAGAGTTGGCCGGAATTCATTAAAAAGTCCTGGGCCCAGGCAAAAAAAGAATATGCGGCTACTATAGATTTGAAAATAGTAGATTTCATTGTTGATACCTATTACCTACAAGAGCTTCATGGGAAATTAACCCAGCTCCACTCTCCGTGGCTGGATAAGCTTGTCCTTCTCGCCGCAGATTTTTATAATTTAAAAACCTGGCTCCGCTTCAAAATGAGGGAAAAGTCGCCTAAAAACACTACGACATTATTCTTAAGCGGCGGTGAAATTGACCGGACAGTCTTTGACCGTTCCTGGGATATGCCGGTGGATGATTTTATGCAAGTATTAAAATATAAGCCTTATCTGCCGGAATTAGCAACTGCCTGGCAACAAGTTAAACAGCAAGGGGATTGGTTAGCCCTGGATTTATTTTTTACCAATTATCTTATCAAAACACTGCAGTCGGCAAAATTATTATTTGATGGGCCGGAGCCAGTGCTCGCCTATATGATCGTCCGGCTGGCGGAATTAAATAATATGAGAGTGATCCTCAGCGGTAAGTTTTATAATCTCCCTAAAGAGAGTATTATTAAACGTTTGAGCAGGGCCTATGTCTAAAACAGGAAAAATTTGCTTTATTGGTGAGAAAGCAGTGGTCAATCCTTTCCGGGTTTGCGGCGCAGAGGTTTATTTCTTTACTCCGGAAGCCTGGCCAGAGATCGAAAAAAAAGTTAAAGAGCAGGAGTATCAAATTTTATTCATTACTGAAGAAGTAACGCCTTATTTAACAGCGGCTAAAGACGCAAATATAGTGATCTTGCCTAATACGGAGAGCTTATTCTTTAAATCCGGGAAAGCCAGCCTGGGGGCAGAAGAACTGCGGCAGGTCATTATCAAAGCGGTAGGGACAGATATACTTGTTGAGTAAGAGCGAGGGGCAGTAAGAACGAAATACAGTAAAGACGAAGAACAGTAAGAGTAAAGAGCAGTAAAAGCGAGGAACAGTTGCCAGTCAAAACTGATACAGTGCTCCAGTTAACTGCTTTTTGTTTTTACTGGCAACCGTTCTTCGTACTGACTGGTACACTTTATTTATACAGATAACTCAGTCCATTGAGTAAATTGTTGACAAAGAAAAAAGATTATGGTAATAATAAACTATGAAAAACTATATTAGAAAAATACTCTATAAACAACTCTGGGAATCACTGCGCGGGGAAATAAATCTTATCCAGGCGGTTATTGGGCCAAGGCAGGTCGGTAAAACAACTTTAGCTTTGCAATTATTTGAAAAATGGCCTGGCCCAAAAATTTACGAGAGCGCGGACCAGCCTGATACACCTTCTAAAGAATGGATAAATATTCAATGGCAAGAAATTAGAACCCTATATAAAAATGGTAAAAGCAAGGCGGTTATAATTTTAGATGAAATTCAAAAAATACCTGACTGGAGCGAGGTAGTTAAGAAGCTTTTTGATGAAGATCGCCGGTTTGGATACGATATCAAAGTTGTTCTATTAGGCTCATCATCTTTGCTTATGCAGCGTGGCCTTTCCGAGAGTCTGGCGGGACGTTTTGAAATTCAAAGGCATAGTCAGTGGTCTTTTTCAGAATGCCAGGAGTTCTTTTCATTAAGCCTTAGCAAATATATTTATTTTGGCGGTTATCCCGGCGCGCTTCTTTTAAGGAAAGATGAAAACAGATGGTCTAGATATATTAGAGATTCTTTAATAGAAACCGTATTGGCAAAGGACATATTATTGTTAGCGCCAATTTCCAAGCCGATATTACTCAGACAGGCATTTGGCTTAGCTGTAAGTTCTCCCGCGCAAATAATAAGTTATCAGAAAATGCTGGGCACACTGCAGGACGCGGGCAATACGACGACTATAGCGTCTTATTTGCATTTATTAGCCAAGGCTTTTATTTTAGTCCCCTTAGAAAGGTGGAGCGGCTCCCGTATCAGGCAAAGAGGCTCTATTCCTAAAATATTAATATTAGATAATGGTTTGATTTCCGCGATGGCTGGTTTAAATTATAGAGTAACCGTAAAAGATAAAACCGGATGGGGGAGATTAATAGAAAATGCTGTTGGCACTCAGCTTTACTTTAGAGCGCAGAAAGAAGGCGGAGAACTCTTTTATTGGAGAGACAGAGATAATGAAATTGATTATATATTTAAAGTTGGCGATAAAATAAAAGCTATTGAAGTGAAATCCGGCGCGGCAAATATAAATTGGTCAAGCCTAAAAGCATTTAACAAGAAATATAGGAATTCAGAATTGATAATTATTTCGTATTCAGAATCGGCGCGCATTAATAACGTAAGAAACATAAATTTGCGCAGTTTCTTTAGCAATCCAGAAAAACTTTAAAAGTAATATCTGTGAACCAGGCTTTTCCTTTGGAAAATATAAACATAAAATGATTAAAAGGAGTGATGTTTGAAAAATCCATGGACTAAACTTATCAAGGGTAAGAGGAATCAATATTATTTAGAGAAAGATTTAAGTAAAATAAATAATTTTAATAGAAATTTAGGAAAGAAAAACAAGAATATTAGAATTCATTTGAGTTCGATACCAGAACCATTTATTGGCAATCCAGAAGCAAAAGTAATACTACTCAATCTTAATCCGGGATATAACAAAGAATCTGTCTTTAAACAAAACAAGCATAGGGATTTTCGAGAGGAAGTTGTAAATAATTTGAAACATAAAAAACCTGGGAAACATCCTTTTTATTATTTAGATCCAAAGTTTGAAAAACATCCAGGATATAAATGGTGGAATAGTGTACTAGAAGATTTAATTACAGAAGCCGGAAGAGAGATAGTATCAAATAGTGTATTTTGCATAGAGTATTTCCCCTACCACTCAAAGAATGCCCCAACTCTTAAAGCAGAGTCGCAAAATTATAATTTCTATCTGGTTAAAAAGGCTATTGAAAGAAAAGCTTTAATTGTTATAATACGATATGAAAAACAATGGTTAGCCGCCGTTTCTCAACTTAAAGAACACACATATATAAAGCCAAAAAGTTCTCAATGCGGTTATATTTCTAAGGATAATTTAAAAGGGTCCGATTTTAACAAAATTTTAGAGAGAATTTTACAATAGGAAAAGAATGAATAAAATTGATACTAAATTAATAGAGTTTCTAAAAGATTATTATAGAATTCACCATGATGCGTTATTAATTCACAATTATGTTAATAATGGAACGCATTAATAATGGGAGAAAAGAATGAAATAGCTTTACAGGTAGAGTACTAAAGCAAAAAATTTAAGCATTTAGAAGAAAGCAAGGCAGAAAAAGCAATATTAGAAGACTTATAAAATAAAGAAAGAGTTTGTAGAATAAAGGGGTTGTTTCAGTTTAATTGAATCAACTAACTGTTTTTGTTCTAACTGTAGTTATATTTTACTGTATTTCGTACTGACTGGCACACTGAAAAAATGGAGGAATCATGAGTGGCGGCAAGATCATAAAAGTATCCGGGCCTCTGGTAATTGCCAGCGACTTGATTAATGTTAGAATGTATGATGTGGTAAAAGTAGGCTTGCCTCAACTGATCGGTGAGGTTATTGGATTAGAAGGGAATACTGCTTTTATCCAGGTTTATGAGGAAACAACCGGTATTGGGCCTGATGAACCAGTAGTTAGTACAGGGGAACCGCTCAGTGTGGAACTGGGCCCAGGCCTGATCGGCGGAATATATGATGGTATCCAACGGCCTTTGACCGTGATCCGGGAGATGAGCGGGAACTTTATCTCCCGCGGGATCGATATCCCTAAGCTGGACAGGAAAAAGAAATGGACCTTTAAGCCGACCGTAAAAAAAGGAGACCAGTTAATAACCGGCGATATCATTGGAACGGTACAAGAAACTGAATTAGTAGTACAGAAAATAATGATCCCGCCGGGCCTGGCTGGAGAAGTGACGATGATCCAGGCTGGTGATTTTACAGTTGAAGAAACAGTCTGCCAGGTAAAACAAAACGGTGAAAACAAAAATATTAAGATGTCCCAACAATGGCCGGTGCGCAAGATCCGGCCAGTGAAGGAGAAATTGCCGCCGCTTGAACCCTTGGTGACGGGGCAGAGAGTCATCGACACCTTTTTCCCGGTAGCCAAGGGCGGAACTGCCTGCATTCCCGGCCCTTTTGGCAGCGGCAAAACAGTAGTCCAACACCAGTTAGCAAAATGGGCTAATGCCCAGATAATTGTTTATGTCGGCTGCGGTGAACGCGGCAACGAAATGACTGATGTTTTAATGGAATTCCCAAAATTGAAAGATCCGCGCAGTGGGGAACCGCTGATTAAGAGAACAGTCTTGATCGCTAATACCAGTAATATGCCAGTCTCAGCTCGTGAAGCGTCGGTTTATACCGGGATAACGATCGCTGAATATTTTCGCGACATGGGCTATACCGTAGCCTTAATGGCTGATTCTACCAGCCGTTGGGCTGAAGCGCTCAGGGAAATGTCCGGACGACTGGAAGAAATGCCTGGCGAAGAAGGATACCCGGCGTATCTCTCTATGCGGGTGGCTGAATTTTACGAACGCGCCGGCAGGGTAAAGTGCGCTGGCAGTGAAGATCGCGAAGGCAGTCTATCGGTCATAGGTGCGGTGAGTCCTCCTGGCGGTGATTTATCCGATCCTGTCGTGCAAAGCACCCTGCGGGTAGTGAAGGTCTTCTGGAGCCTGGAAGATAAACTGGCTTATATGAGGCATTTCCCGGCCATTAACTGGCTTAATAGCTATTCTTTATATTTAGATAATATCAGTGAATATATTAGCAAACACATAGGCCCTGATTTTCTGGCGCAGCGCCGGGAAGCGATAAAGCTTTTGCAGAATGAAGCGTCCTTAGAAGAAATTGTGCGGTTAGTTGGCGTGGAAGCTCTCTCTGCCAATGACCGCCTGATTTTGGCTACAGCCAAAAGTATCAGGGAGGATTTCCTGCACCAAATGGCTTTTGACCCGGAAGATACTTATACTTCTTTAAAGAAACAATACCAATTGCTGAAGTTGATCATGCATTTCCATCATTTGGCCAAAGAAGCTATCAGTCACAGCCAGAATCTTGATGATATACTGAGATATAAAGTCAGGGAAAAAATCGCTAAAGCTAAATATATACCTGAGGAAAAGATAGATTCGTTTAACGAATTGTTTAAAGAGATAGAACAAGTCTTTAAATCTCAATAATCTATGTGCTAATCTGTGTAATCCCTGCCTGACTGCCTCTTTGGTCAGTTAAACCGGCAGGCAGGTGTTTTATAATCTGTGTAATCTCTTTAAGAGGAGAAAAAAGCGCATGTCCAAAGCTAAAGAATATTTGACCGTAACCAGTATCGCCGGGCCATTGCTGATGGTGGAGCAGACCAGCGGGATAAAATACAGCGAACTAGCTGAAATAATCCTGAAGAACGGGGAAGTGCGCCATGGCCGGGTATTGGAAATAAATCAAGATAAGGCCCTGGTACAATTATTTGAAGGCTCAATGGGGTTGAATCTGGCCGATAGCCGGGTGCGGTTTCTGGGGAAAAGCCTGGATTTGGGCGTAAGCCTGGATATGCTGGGCCGGATATTTGATGGCTTGGGCCAGCCGATTGATAAAGGGCCGGCTATTATTCCTGAAATGAAAATGGATATTAACGGGCAGCCGATCAATCCTTGTGCGCGCGATTATCCCAATGAGTTTATCCAAACCGGTATCAGCGCCATTGATGGCATGACAACGCTGGTAAGAGGGCAGAAGCTGCCGATTTTCTCCGGCGCTGGTTTGCCGCATAATGAATTGGCGGCGCAGATTGCCAGGCAGGCCAAAGTTTTAGGCAAAGAAGAGCAATTTGCCGTAGTTTTCGGGGCAATGGGCATCACCTTTGAAGAAGCCGATTATTTTATCACTGATTTCAAAAAAACCGGGGCTATTGAACGGGCAGTCTTGTTCATGAACCTGGCTGATGACCCGGCTATTGAACGGATTGCCACGCCGCGCATGGCGCTGACCTGCGCCGAATACCTGGCTTTTGAAAAAGGCATGCATGTGCTGGTTATTCTTACCGATATGACCAACTACTGTGAATCGCTACGCCAGGTATCAGCGGCCAGGAAAGAGATCCCCGGCCGCCGCGGATATCCTGGCTATATGTATACAGACTTAGCTACTATTTATGAACGGGCAGGAAGAATTATCGGGCAGAAAGGATCAATTACCTTATTCCCGATATTAACTATGCCGGAAGACGACAAGACCCATCCCATCCCCGACTTGACCGGTTATATTACTGAAGGGCAGATAATTATGAGCCGTGAATTGCATCGCCGGGGTATTTACCCTCCGGTTGATATTCTTCCATCACTGTCAAGGTTGAAAGAGAAGGGTATTGGTGAAAACAAGACCAGGGGTGACCATGGCAGCGTAACGAGCCAGATTTTCAGCGCCTATGCCCGGGGCAAAGAGGTAAAAGAACTGGCTATTATTTTAGGTGAAGCAGCGTTAACCGAAATTGATAAAATTTATGCCAAATTCAGTGATGAACTGGAGGCTAATTTTATCAGTCAGAAGGAAAATGATGAACGCAGCATTGAAGCTACCCTGGATCTGTGCTGGCAACTGTTGTTATTGTTCCCGCGGGCAGAGCTAAAACGGTTGAAAGACGCAGAAATAGAGAAATATTTTCTGAAAGGGCAAAACCCCGAGGATAAATAATGCGGCTTAATGTAAATCCTACCAGAATGGAACTGCTCAAATTACGCCGGCGGACAGCAATTGCCCGGCGCGGCCATAAGTTATTGAAAGACAAGCAGGATGAACTTATGCGCACTTTTATGGAACTAATTGAAAGATTGAAACACAGCCGCCAAGACGCGGAGGAAGCATTACGGGAAGCTACTGTGCAATATATATTGAATAAAGCGCAAACCGGAGAAGCCGTTATTGAGCAGCTCTGGTATGGACTGAAAGCAGAAATAGAAGTTAGCTGGAACTGGGAGCCTTTAATGAATCTACAGCTGCCAAGATATCAGGTAGCAGCCAAAGAGCAGGATATTAATTACGGTTATCTAGCCCCTACCCTGGCCCTGGACCAAATGACCGAGCAATATAAGAACCTCCTGATCCAATTAGTAGCCCTGGCTGAGCAGGAAAAGATCATTAAATTATTAGCTGAAGAAATAGGGAAAACCCGGCGCCGGGTCAATGCCCTGGAATATATTTTAATCCCGAATCTTATTGAAACCATGCGTTATATTAATATGAAGCTCACGGAACATGAGCGGGGCACAGTTACCCGATTGATGAGGATTAAGGATATAGTTCATAAAGAAAAATCTACGTAATCGGCGGTTAGAACAGCGTAATATAGATATTTAGAAACCTATTGACACAACAGCAAATCCGGGGTACTTTTATATAGGGGTGAAGTTGAAAAAAGCATAAGGAGGATGGGCATAATATAGAGCCGTTTTTATTAGGAAGCAGCGCATGCTACATTAATAGGAAGGGTCTATTTTATGTCATCAATATTTTATAATTTTATCATTGTTATTGGTATAATCGTCGCTAGCTATCTGATCTTCAGGCATCTATGGAAGAAAGAAGCTACGGCAGAAACAGATAAAATTCTTTCTCAACTTGATGAAGCCAGGAAAAAGATCCAAACCTATGCCGAAGAATTAAATGACCTTTTAGGATTGATGAGTTCTTTTCACCGGGTTAATACAGCGCCAAACTCTTTGAACATGAATGAAGTAGCCTGGATGGCTCTCGATAATGCCCGGAAAATATTAGGGGCAAAAAAAGGTTCTTTGTTTGTCATAAATAAGAAAACCAATCAGCTGGAACTCAAGGCTGCGATTGGGTATAGCAAAAAAGATTTACCAGGGGCGAATTCACCTGTCGATCAGGCTGTATTGGACAAGGTGGCCCACAAGGGAGAACCCTTTGCTTCCACCCCCTCTCACCAGGGTTCTTTCATTAGTGTGCCGCTGAAGATCCAAAATCGTATCATAGGCATTATTAATGTTAACGAGAAGATCGATGACAGGCAGTTCGCCCCTGAAGATTTAAGGGTCTTAAGCGCGCTTGCTGACCAGACCGCCATAATCCTGGAAAATCTGACCTTATATAAAGATCTGCAACAAGTTTATTTAGGGGTTATAAAAACCCTTTCCCTGGTAGTGGATGCCAAGGATCATTATACTTTTGGGCATTCTGAACGAGTGACTAAATATGTAGTGGAAATGGCTGAAGAAATGCAATTGAGCCCGGAGCTTAAAAAATTAGCCGAAGCTGCTGCCATTATCCATGATATCGGAAAAATTGGCATTAAAGAAGAGATCCTGCTCAAAGCCGGCCGTCTGACTGATAGCGAATTTGAAGAAATAAAAAAGCATCCGGTGATCGGCCGGGACATGGTAAAACCCATGGAGTTCCTTAGCGAACTGGCGCCGTTAATATATTATCATCACCAGCATTATGATGGCGGTGGCTATCCTGATAAGGCTAAAGGGATACAAATACCGCTGGTGGCCAGGATGATCACTATTGCTGATTCTTTTGATGCTATGGTGAGCGATCGGCCGTATCGGAACGGCTTATCCGTAGAAACAGCAATTACAGAACTTAAGCGGTGTTCCGGGACCCAGTTTGATCCTGATATAGCAACTGTGTTTCTAAAAGTTTTACGGAAAAATTTTAAGATGGCTTAGAGGCATACATGGCTTGCCCTTTTTTTAAAAAAGTAGAAACAGATCTTTGCATTGCTTATCCGGACCGGCCCTTAGTAGTTAATGAAGGCTGCAAGTTGAGTTTTTGCGAGAGCAAGGATTATGTTAAGTGCCCTACTTTAAAAGAAAGAAAATAAAATAATGAGCTTATATGTTGTTGCTACCCCCATTGGTAATCTGGGGGATATTACTTTTAGGGCTATAGAAACCCTGAAAAAAGTCAGCTTGATCGCGTGTGAAGATACCCGGTACACCCGGAAATTGTTGAGCCATTATGATATCCATACGCCAGTGACCAGTTACTATGAGTATAACAAAATCAAAAAACTGGACTATTTACTCGAAGAACTAAAAAGCGGCAAAGATATTGCCCTGGTATCGGACAGCGGCACCCCTGGCATCTCTGATCCAGGCTTTCTTATTATCAGTGAAGCCATCAAAAATCAGATACCAGTACTATCTATTCCCGGACCTTCAGCAGTCATCAGCGCCCTGGCTACTGCCGGGTTGCCCACTGACAGTTTTGTCTTTGAAGGATTTCTTCCTAGAAAAAGAGGGAAGTTAAGAAAAGCCTTAAAAGAAATGGCCGGTTTAGAAAGAACCATAGTTTTTTATGAATCGCCTCATCGGATCACTGCGACATTAAAAATAATGCAGGAAACTATAGGCAATAGCTATATAGTAATAGCCAGAGAGCTCACTAAGCATTTTGAAGAAGTGCTGCGCGGGGATTTAGCCACCTTGATCCCGCGGCTGGAAGCCCAACCTCTGAAAGGGGAAATAGTAGTCCTTTTTAACCCCTCCTTTACTAATCCTGAAAAAACCTCTTGAATCCTGCCGAAAAACAAGCTATAATACAAAAGCAGACAAAAAAGTATTTTTTCTGCGACGCGCCCTTAGCTCCCCGCCAATAGCTAAGGCAATTAGGCGGGGCCCGCCAGAATGCAAAGCTTTCGGCGGGCAGTTTCAGCCAGAGGCTGATCCGCCTCTGGCGGAGGATTAGAGCGACTGACGGAGTTTATCCGCCGGTAATAGTGGCGGGAAACCGATAAAGAAGGATCCGGAAAACCCCGAGAAATAAAGAGATTGATTGATATATAAAGAAAATTCAAAGCCTGCCTATTTGTACCAATCTGTATGAATTTGCCTTTTTTTAGCCCTCACATGGACACTTTTTAGACACCAAACCAGGTAGTCGATTTTAAGTAAAAAACAAAAAGGCCTTGACATCTTATTTCATATCTGATACACTTATGTCATAATTATGAAAAGCAGTAGTAATCTAATTGAACAGTTAAAATCTCTACCGTACTTCAGTAAAAGTACGGTAAAGCAGCTTGGTAAACAGTTCGGGCTTAAAAATGCCACTGTTGACACCTATATCAGCCGTTTTTTGAAGCGCAAGGAGATTATCCAGCTTAAAAAGGGTCTTTATGTCGCCACTGATTTTTACAATAAAAACAGGAGCGATATTTCCTATTCGTTTTATCTCGCCAACATCTTGCGGACGCCATCGTATGTAAGCTCTTGGACGGCGCTCCAGTATTATAATTTAACCACTGAATCGATATATATCATAACCTCAATTACCCGAAAGGTCACCCGGACATATAACACAAAGGCTGGAACCTTTGCTTACCAGTCAGTGAAAAAGGAATTATTTTCTGATTTTTCTTTAGTTAAAGGAGTATTAGAATCGCCAGCAGGCAAGTTTGATTTTTTCATCGCGTCTCCCGCCAAGGCGTTATTTGACCTGCTGTATTTTAAAACACATCAGTTTCGCGGTGTGCGGTTTGAAGATATAGACAGGCTGATCGAAGAAATGCGCATTGATATTGAAGAAATGGACGAAAAAGATCGGAGCGCTTTTTATACCATGATAAAGAATTATTTATAACTATGAGTGAACAGATTCTCGCCACATTAAAAAGAAAACTCGATGATCTTTCCGCGTATGGTGAAGTTGATGCGGAAACGAAACGTAACGCCCTTAAAGAAGAGCTGCAGTTTTACGTTCTTAATTTTATTTATCATCACCCTGAGTATGGCAAATGGATTATGTATGGTGGTTCTGCGCTTCGCATCTGCCATGAACTAGACCGAATGTCGGTTGATTTAGATTTTGAAGTTGCCCATACGATAACTGAAAAGTTTTTAGAAGAACTGAAAAAGGACATTGAGAAGTATTTTGTCAATACTTATAGTGCCGAATCCGATTTTCTCACCATAAAAACAACCACCGGTAGAGGACTCCTTCTTAAATTTCATGTTGGCAAAGAACTAATTATCGGCCATCCTTCCAGGCAAGTACACGTCAAAATTGACCTTAACCATTTTACCGCTCCAAAGACAGTAACCGAGCGCATACCGATAAATCGCGACCAGTTTTCCTTTGTAATCACCACCTATAATATGTCCGCGCTTATGGCTAGCAAAATTGCCGCTATTTTCCTGCGCGGGACTCGTGGCGTGGGGGAAGCGGTGTATGAGGAAAAAGGACGCGATATTTATGACCTTCTCTGGTATATGACTAAAAAAGTAGTGCCAGATCTTGATTACCTCATCGCCAAAAGCGTTGACGTAAAGGATCCGCGAGTGCTTTTTGACAAGCTTACGCTTCAGATGAACAAAGTAAGCGACGCTAATCTCAGGCATGATCTCAGGCCGCTCTTTGTAAATCAGACATATATTGAAAACTGGCTGAAAAACTGGAGGGAAAGCTACTTGCGGCTGCTGGAAGGATATAGAATCAACACAGTGACGACATTGGAAAGGGTAGAAATACGGCAGGAATTTTATACTGATAATTACTATTTTGCATACTGGTATAAAACAGAAGAAGGAAGGGTAGTGCGTATTGTTTATGCCATAAGCGACTACTGGCTTGCTTATAAAGACGGTGACTTGCCGACAAAAATAGACGATCGAGTAATTCAGTTAGTCACAGGGGACATAAAAAATCGGCTGGGTGACAAACTAAAGCAGTATATAACGCTATTTTATGAAAAATCAGAGGCATATTTCAAGAAAATAAACAGGATAATACTTGGCGATAGTATAACCACCAAGCTTATCAGAATGACGGCTGATAATTTAAACCAGAAAGAGCAGATCGTGCTAAATAAGTCTGCTCTGCTTTCCTGCGAGCTGGATGATTTATTGAAATAAAGGGTTAGCCTTGGCGTTTGCAATGTACTTTTATCTTCAAGTCAAATAGCGTTAAATTCTTTTGACGAAAATATGAAGTTATGGTATATATTAGTGTTACAAAGTGGCCATTTTTTGGACACAATAGCTGAAAATTAGAATCGGGATAGAAACGCAGAATACGATATTTCGTTGATATATAAAGAGTATCTATATGCGCGCCCTTAGCTCCCCGCCAATAGCTAAGGCAATTAGGCGGGGCCCGCCAGAAT
>CAZFDO010000013.1:0-17551 GCA_964517965.1 uncultured Clostridia bacterium | reverse complement strand
ACTGGTGGCAGCAGGATTCTTATCTTTCCTCAAAGGCAAAAGAAACTGAGATAGAAAAAGAAAACGCAGCGCTTAAAAAAAGATTAGAGCGTTTAGAAGCAAAGATAAAATAGGTTAAAATTATGCGAACCTTGATTTACGTTCCTATTATACATACCAGCGCAGACCTTGGCTCCTTGGCCGAAGCTGTAACTATAAGAGGCATTGCGGGTCTGGGAGAAAATATTTGGCAAGAATACCAAAGAACTGTTGAAGGCTTGTGGGATGGCATAATGGATTATTTTGCTTCCGTAGATGTATCCGGAATGAAAATATATCAAGATGGGATGGTAGCCGAAGGCCAAATAGGGAATAAAATAGTAGAAGAAGGCGTAAAAGCAGGAAGTAGGAATTACGAATTAGTGGCCAGACTACTTAAAAGAGGAGCCACTTTAGTAAAGACTGAAGATTTTAACCTCGTTAAAGAAGAGCGCGATAGATTAGTATCCTTAACCCAGGCAAAATCTATAATAGAAAAATTAATTGCCTTTACAAAATATAAATTAGTCAAAAATACAATTTTAAATAAGAGAGATAATTTTATTGCTACGAGAATAGAAGAAACTTTAAATCACGGCGAAAGGGGAGTTTTTTTTATTGGCGCTTTTCACGATCTAAAAAACAGATTTTCCAAAAGCATGCAAATTATAGAACTGAAGGATCCCCGAAAGGTAAGAGAATATCAGCAGTTACTCCCTTTTTATAGTAAGAATAGAGGGCGTTTTGAGGAACTAAGTAAGTATCTTATTGCTAAAGTGGAGATATGAAATGGATTTATCAGCTGAAATAATAGATATTATTTGTGAACGGTTAGGGGTTGAGGTTGACGAGATAACCTCTCATACCTCATTGGTTGATGATTTATTGATGGATAACGTTGATTATCTGCAATTAATTAAAGTCCTGGAAGAGAAGTATGACTTGGAGATCCCGGATGTAGACATGGAAAAGATGAATACAGTTGGGGATATAGTTAGATATATAGAAGAGAAGACAAAAATCTCTTAATAAGAGCAACGGGAAGGAAAATGAATGCTTACCAGGAAAGAAGCAGAAGAACAGATAAAAAATTGTGAACAGGAAATTGGGGATCTACAAATTCAAATAATGACCTTACAAGAGAAGATAGGGAGAGCCAGGTCAAAGCTTGAAAAGTTAAAAGATATTTTACGTAAAAAAGAATATTATACGGAAGAGTAATAAGATTTTAGAAAGGAGGTGATAATATGGGGAAAATAATTATAGCAGTGGTTGTTACTTTGGTCATAGTTGTTATTGGTATTTGGCTTATAAGAAGTAGAACAATAAAGATAAAAACCCTGCCAAAAGAAGAAAATAAAGAACAAAAACCTTAATTAAATCCAGATTATTCGGTTTTGAAATGACCAAGTCATTTATTGCTTGGTCATTTTTCAGCTACTTACGTATTTATTTTGTAGCATATCGCAGATTGAAATATATTGACTAGTTCTTACTGATGTCCCTGCCCGCCGACGTTCCAGTGGCGGGTGGTGCCTGGATATTTTGACTGAGTTGCTGGAGTCTTTTTTCCTTCACCTGTGCAAATTGAGCCAAATACTGGCTCTGAATAGAAGTGGCTTCTGGCAATTTTAGCGATAGGAAATTGATAAATTTACGGCCTTTCTTGAGGCGAAAGTCCAGATGCGGTCCGGTGGAAAGCCCACTGGAACCGACATAGCCAATAACCTGGCCCTGCGATACCCTGGCCCCGCTTCTGATCCTCTTGGCATATTTGCTTAAGTGACCATAGGTAGAAATGTAGCCATTAGGATGCCTGATCTTAATGAATCGGCCGAACCCGCCTTCCCAGCCGGCAAAAAGAACAGTGCCATCACCAATGGTAGCTACCGGCGTGCCGGTGGGAGCAGAGTAGTCTATGCCGAGATGTGGGCGGAAGATCTTCAGTATCGGATGCCAACGGCGGTTGCTGAAAAAAGAAGAAATACGTCTGTAGTTCAACGGTGACCGCAGGAACGCTTTGCGCAGGGATTTACCATTGGGAGAATAATAGTCTTTGTGCCCGGGGGCTTCTTCGAAGAAAATAGCCAGGTGTTCCTGTCCATTATTGATATAACGGGCGGCGAGGATCTGTCCGTTCTTGACAAAGTTGCCATTGGCATAATACTTTTCATATACTACTGAAAATTTATCGTCAACGCGCGGATCAGTCAGAAAATCTATTTCGTAGCTAAAGATGTCCGCGAAGCTTAAAACCAGTTCCGGCAATTCCCCGGAAGAGGTCATAGCTTCATAAAGGTTAGTTTTAATTAAGCCTTGGAAGGTGGAAATCTTTCTTGTCAAGGGGATAGTTATTTTGTTAACAAGATAGTTTTGTTGGTTATCCGGCGAGATCTCATACCTGGTTGTCGTGCTGACATAGTAAATAAACTTAACAAAAGAACCAGTTTCTTTTAAGGTAATTATTTCATACGTTTCACCAACTTTGCATTTACGCAGGTCGAGAACAGTATCCATAGCTTTAATGATCGCCCGCACTTGAATGTCAGCCAGGGCAGTCTCCGCCAAGGAACTGCTTAGGGTATCGCCTTCTTCTAAAATATAGGTTTGAGACAGCAGGGGTGGGTGTTTGCGCTGATAATCAAGATGCATCCAGTACGCAATACCTGCCCCGGCAATTATTATAACCACAACCAGTAGTATGATCAACAGTCTTTTGTTCACAAAACTATATGTATCTTTTCTTTTGGCTTTTGTCAACAAAAAGATGGACAAATATTTTTAATATTGATATAATTCATAGCATAGTAATTTGAAATTACTATACTTAAATGAACTAACTTGTAAAATATGTGAGAGAAGGGGTAAATTATGAGGAAACGATTTTTCATCGGTTTGCTCATGTTAGGTATATTCTCGGGACAGGTCGCTGCCGCAGATTGGCCGATGTTCCGTCAAAATACCGGCCATACCGGTTATATTGAAGAGCCTTTAGGAAAAATTTGGAGTTACCCTACCACCAAAGAAATCGTCTCCAGCCCGGCAGTAAAAGATGGGCTGGTTTTTTTTGGCGCCTATGATAAAAGAGTTTATGCCCTGGATGCCAAGACCGGCGAGAAAAAATGGGATTTTGTGACCGGAGATAAAGTAAAATCTTCCCCCGCGCTGGCTAATGATCTGGTATTGATCGGCGGCCTGGATAAAAAACTCTATGCTCTTAATGTCCAAACCGGTGAAAAAGTCTGGGAGTTCCTGACCGGCAATAAGATCGAATCCAGCCCGGTAACCGGCGAGATCAGTTTCTTGGAAGCCCCTGCGGCTCCGGCCGAGGGAGAGGCTACTGCCGAAAACAAGATCGAACCAAAAAAAGTTCCGGTCAAGGTAGTGCTCATCGGCTCTACCGACGAAAAATTATATTGCCTGAAAATCGATAGCGGCGAAAAGATCTGGGAATTCAAAGCCAATGATGAAATATTTTCCACTCCGGCGCTCAGCCAGGGCATCGTTTATCTGGCTACCGGTGGCGGCCGGATATTCGCCATCGATGGAGCCAGTGGCAAGGCTCTCTGGGAAAACCGGAAACTGAGCGGTAATTTCCTGGAATCTTCTCCCGTTGTTACCAGCGGTTTGGTATTTATCGGTTCTACCGGCAGCCGGATGTATGCTCTCAAGACTGATACCGGTGAAAAAATATGGGAATTCGTAACTGAAGGCGGTTATGTCTGCTCTTCTCCGGCAGTAGTTGATGGCCGGATATTCTTTGGTGCTAGTGATTCCAAGATTTATTGCCTGAGCGCCTCCACCGGCGAAAAAATATGGGAATGCCAAACTGAAAAAGTTATCTACGCATCCTCTCCGGCGGTGGTAGATAACGTGGTCTATATCGGTGCAACAGACAATCGTTTATATGCTTTGGATGCCAGGACCGGAGCCAAATTATGGCAATTTACCTGCGGTAAGCCGATTAATTGCTCACCCGCTGTGGTTGATGATATAGTGTATTTCGGCAGTGAAGATGGTATATTCTATGCCCTGAATGCGAAAGCAGGGATTAAGTACTAGTATGTTGGACACGCCACACCCATGAAGGTTTACCCTTGAATGTAACCGCCATCAAAGCACTACTACAGTATTTGGAACAGGAAAAGGTCAGGTATATATTTGGTATCCCTGGCGGGCCGTTAATGCCGCTGTATGATACCTTGTATGATACCCCGAATATTATTCCTATCCTGGCTAAACACGAAGAGGGCGCTGCCTTTATGGCGAATGGGTATGCCCGGGTTAGCGGCGAGTTAGCCGTGTGTTGCGCTACTACCGGCCCGGGGACTACGAACTTATTTACAGGTACGGCAGTATGTTATACTGATTCCGTACCTGTTTTATTTATCACTGCCCAGATCGCCACTGCTGCTTTTGGCAAGGGCGCCTTCCAGGAGACCACCAGCCATACTATCAATGCCGTAGAAATGATGCGCTATGTTACCAAGTTCAGCGCGATGCCTCCGGATGAACATAAAATACCTGAAACAGTCAGGGCAGCTATCCGCAGCGCTTTAACCGGCGCTCCTGGTCCGGTACATATCAATATCCCGGTTAATTTCATGACCAAAGAAATAAGCCATGAAATGGTCGCCAGTGATTCCTATCATGTGCGCAACCATACCTTTGACCGTTTAGCGGTAAAAGAAGCGGCCCGCTACCTGCTGCAGGCGCAACGGCCGGCGATGCTGGTCGGTAACGGAGTCAACATTTCCCGCGCGAACCAGGAAGTCCGCGATCTGGCTGAACGGCTGATCATTCCTGTGGCCACTACGCCCAAAGGAAAGAGCGCTTTTCCGGAGAATCACTTGTTGTCGCTGGGCGTATTTGGTTTTGGCGGCACCCCGCTGGCGGATAAATATTTATTAAGCGAAGATGTGGATGTATTATTGTGCATCGGCACCAGTATGGGTGAAGTGTCAACGCATGCCTGGGACCAGCGCCTGAATCCCCGTTTGGCGCTCATCCAAATCGATATTGAACCGGAACAACTTGGCAAAAACTATCCTGTAACCGTTGGCGTCACCGGCGATGCCAAAGCGGCTCTCTCTGAAATACTATACCAGATCAACCGCGACCTAAAATGGCTAACCTATACGCCGCGCATCAGCGCTAAGGATATTTATTTTTTCAAGAAACAATACCAAACCTTCATCAACGAAGAAAAAATGTATGCTGAAGATATGCCGCTTAAACCCCAGCGCTTGATCAAAGACTTGCGCGACAGCCTGCCTATCGATGCCATTGTTTTTTGTGATGTCGGCAATCATCTGGCCTGGGCCATTCATTATTTCCAAACATATTTACCGCAGACCTTCTTCCATAACTTTGATTTTGGCGCCATGGGTTATGGTACGGCTGCCGCTATCGGCGGAAAATTGGCGGCTCCTAACCGGCCGGTTATTTCCATCATCGGTGACGGCTGCTTTGCCATGAACGGCATGGAAGTGGCTACCGCGGTCAACTATAATATACCCGTTATTTGGGTGGTCTTTAATGATGCCAGGCTGGGGATGGTCTATCATGGTCAGCAGCTGCAGTTTAAGGAGCGGTATCTGGCTTCATCCTTCCAGCGGATGGATATTGCCAAAGTTGCCGAGAGTCTTGGCGCCCAGGGTATTAGAGTGGAGCGGCCGGGCGAATTAAAACAGGTCATGCCGCAGGTGCTGTCCTCCAAGAAACCAACAGTCATTGATTGTATCGTCGATGCTGAAGAAATACCGCCGATACAATCGCGTATCCAGGCGCTCAATCGTTTCCTTGGGCGTACTCCAAGCAGTGAGAAGGTGCATGGCAAAAAAGATTTTTAGATTGAAGTCCTTGTTTGAAAAGATCATTTTTGGTTTAAGCCCGGTACTGGTCGTCGCTTTAGTGTTCCTGGGCCTGCTGAACTATGATAGTGCCAAAAAATTCCTTTTATTATCCAGCGGTAATCTTTACCCCGCCGTACCGGTAAAACTATTAGTGATCGCCTCTATCCTGGCGGTGTCCAGCATAAGTATCCTCGGTATGTTTATTGTCACCAGGATGATCCTTAAGCCTTTGTATGATCTGCTACGCAATATACAACTCCTGAAGCAAGGTATCCCCGAGCCGCTGATCGAGATCAGGTCACATGACGAGATCCGCAAAATTGCCATGACCCTCAATGAAATGACCGGCGATCTCAAGCGTCAGCTGGCTGAATTGCAGCAGAAAATGGACCATATTGCGGCCTTGCATGAATTAAGTGAAGCTTCTTCTAAGCGATTAGATGAGGAGAAAATATTACGCATCGCCCTTACCGCCGGCATAAAAGGGCTGGGCTTTGAACGCGGAGTGCTTTATATGATCAACCAGGAAGCCCAGATGATCGAGGGTAAATTAAGCGTAGGCATGACTGACTTTGTCAGCGAACGGGAGATCCAGAAACGGCAGGTCCCATTATACGGGACAGATATCCTCAGTGAAGTGGCGCGGCATAACCGCACCTATAACGTGGTTGATCCGGCCCATGACCAGCGCTGTAACCGTCAGTTTATGAGCGAAACCAAGACTAAAGCATTCTGCCTGGTGCCGATCCGGACCAGTGAAAGGATAATCGGTATTTTCTCCGCTGATAATTATTTCAGTTCCCGGCCGATCAATGATGAGCAGGTAGGAAATCTGGCAACTTTTGCCAACACTGCCGGATTGGCTGTTGAAAATGTGCGTTTATATAATGAACTGCAGACCAGATATGAAGAATTGAAGATCCTGGATAAAATGAAAGCAAATTTTATTGCCAATGTAACCCATGAACTCCGCACCCCGCTAACTCCGGTTAAAGGATATTTAGACGCGATTATTGACGGGAGCCTGGGTAAAGTGCCTGAAGAACAGAAAAAGGCTTTAAAGATCGTTAGTGATAATGTCAATACCGTCATTAGCCGGGTAAACCAACTGGTGGACTTTGCCCTGGTTGAACAAAAAGAGCTGAAAAGCGAGCTCCAGCCATTTAACCTCGCCAAAGTTATTCAGGCCTGTGCCGATAAGGTAGAACCCCAGGCCCTGGAAAAAGGGTTAAAATTCTACCGGTTCCTGCCAGAGGACCTGGTGACGGTCAATGGTGACCCGGAACAGATCGAAAAAGTATTGGATAGCCTCTTGCATAATGCGGTCAAGTTCACTCTGGAAGGATATATAGCTTTAAAGATCCAGCGCCGGGATGATAAAGCCCTGATCGAGATCACAGATACCGGCATTGGCATTCCGGGAGAAGAGACTGATAAAATATTTGAAAAATTTTACCAGGTGGATGGCAGTACCGCCCGCAAGCATGGAGGTATGGGTATCGGGTTATCCCTGGTTAAAGGTATTTTGGAAGAGCATAATTCCAATGTCGAGGTCAGCTCCACAGTAGGGGAAGGCTCCACGTTTACATTCACCCTGCCGATCGCCACGAATGATCTCGGGCAAAAAGCACACTAATGCATAAATACTCTGGAAACAGGGCTCTAAAAAAGCTCTTGACAAAATGTAACTTCTATGATATTGTTATTTCGTGACAACTTAATATGACCCGTTATCTGCTCCCGGGAGGTCTCTCCGTGGCTTTCCTCCTTAAGGGAGCAGATTTTTTTTGCCTGCAAAACCCTTGCAAATATTTTGATATCATTGTAAAATATATACTATGAAAAATGTTTATGTCGTATTGGGATTCCATGCCCACGAAGCCAGCAAGGAAATGGGCAACCAGATCTTGCAGGAAGCGGTTGACCCGGAGATCAAGAAGGCGCTTCCTTTTGATAATGAACTGGCTAAGAATAGCCCTCTGGTGCGGGATACATTCCTGGCCTTGATCCAGCTTTCCAAAAACTTTAATATCCCCATCTGCCTGGCCGCCTCCAATGAAATGCTTATCCAATTGCGCAATATAGCGCCGGAGACATTCACGAAATTACGTGAAGCCTATCAGGACCGTTCCATTTATCCCATTCTTAATTTTGCTTATGAAGCGCACATCCTCTTTACCAGTCCGGAAGAAGTGGCTGATGAAGTGCGCATGAACACTGAAATAATCGAGGATGTGCTGGAAGTTTCCCTGGCGCGCTATGTCAAGCATAAAGGCGTGTTCCCGCCGGAGTGCTCCATCGATGGCAAAAAAACCAATGCTTTTATCCAAGCCGGCATGGAATATGTCATCGCGCCGCATCTGCAAGACCAGTTCTTTAGTTTTACCGTGACTCCGCCCGGAGATGTGGAATTTACTCCCTTGCAGTTTGAAAATGGAGTGGTGGTTTTCCCCCGCAACCATAGAGTATCGGAAGGTTTATGGCAAGTATTGACCAGGTTAAAGCCAAAATGGGCCGCCCAGCAAGGGTACCTGCTTGGCGAATACCCGGTCTTCACCGAAGAATACGCTACCGGCCAATACCTGAAATTCCCGCTCAGCTTGCAGGAAGCTATTGACGAATATACAAAGATATTGCGCCAAGTGATTACGGATGTTCCGGATAACGGCGTGATCTTTTCCATGCAAAAATTGGATATGCTGAATTTTGGCGAGTGGGCCCTGGGTATTATCGGGGCGGCCTGGATGAATATCATGTCTGATAATATGGCCCAGATCAGGTTTGTCACCCCGGATACGATCCTGGAGGAAAAGAAGAAATCTTCATTCCCCAAGGTTAAATTTGATGAGGTCAGCTGGTTCCCGGAAAACCGGGTCATTGTTAATATAGACGGACAGTATCCGCCGTTGGGAGTCGCCGAGTACAATGGCTATAAAGTTGGTGAAAAAATTTGGAAAAGATGGCCTTTTATCTTCTGGGAACCGGGCCGCCAGGTAACGACCATTATCCATTCCCTGTATAATTCATATGGACATAGGACCACTTCTAAATTGAAAGTCAGGGAAATGCTGCAGCAAAATTTGATGACGGTTGATCTAGAAGAACAGTATGCGCTGCATTTGCGGCTGATAAAAAGAGCCAGTAACTGGACTCCTACGCTCGATGAAGATTTATTACGGGAAGTATTTTTGCATGCCTATTATATCCTCCGGCGGATGTCAGTTTCCAATCTGGATCCGGCCAGGTTCCAGCGTATTTCTGATGAAACCTTGACCGGCTTGGATGCTACTCTTGATATTCTCCTGGGACAGAGGATCTCGCTGTTACAAACCAACATCAAGAAAATGGAGCAGGCCAAAATGGTCAGTTATCCGCTGGCCTATACCTATCTGAATGGGGCTTCAGTCTGGAAGGACAAGGCCTCTTTTGCCCTGAGAAACGCCCAGAATTTAAACCGGGCCGGCAAGAATATAAAAGACCTGGCAGCCAGTCTTAGTGATTGCTTCAAAGCTGTTTCCCTCTGCCTGGACAGTGTTAAACATACGACGAAGGACCTGCCGGAAAAAGAATTTGTGTATATGGAGATATATAAGCAACTATATAAAACATTCCCACCAAAACTGCATTCTTCCCTGGATATGCTTTTATTTAAATAAAGGAATGATTGACGGGGTCCTGTATGAACCAGCCTAAAAAATCCTTGGTGCCTGTCGAATTGATCAGTGATGTCTTGCTGAGTCTGCAAGCTACCCTTAAATGCTTCCGTTTATACCCCTTACAGCATCCGCTCCTGATAAAAGCAGTCGATAAACTCAAGCAATCCGTTAATCAATTCTTTGCTGAAGTGGAAACAATGCGCTTGCGCCTTAAACGGCAATATATTTTTGTTGCCGGCCAGGCGATCAATAAGGGTGATGAAATACTGGAAGCCCTGTCGCTGCAAATATACCGTCTGGGGATAAGGGAGCTGACGTTCAAAAAGGGATTGAGTGATGAAGAATTGATCAAGTTCCTGCAGTTTCTCAATATAGATCCTGGCCAGCTTATGGAAAAAGGGGGGATAGAAGTATTATGGGAGCAGGAACATTTTACCTGCCTTAAGATCAACGAAACCCTGCAACAGGAAGTTTTTCGCATCGGCCCCTATGGCAGCCAGCAAGCCAGGGAATCCGGGCCAGGCACTAGCTTGGGGGCAGTGGTCCTGCTGGGTGATTTCCTGGGAGGCCAGGAGAAAAACCTGCCGCATGAAGCTCATCTGCTGCTGGGAGAATTGATGTCCAAACCAACTCAATTGACCGGCATGCTGCAAGCCCTGTCCCGTGCCGAACAAAGTGAACAAAGCAGCGTGTCTGAACAAGATTATACCATCAAAGCTTTTGGAAAACTGCTACATGTGGTGCAGCAGCAGCCCCTTGAACAGCAAAAGAATTTTTACCAGCAACTGGCCCAGAGCATAGCCTCTTTTAGTCCGGAAATGAAACACGCTCTCCTGGATCATATATCAAGCCAGAGCAGCACTGATACTGCCTATAATAACCTACTGGCGGAAACTCCGCTCACTGACCTGACCCAACACCTGGGAGAAAAAATGAGTTCCGGCACCAGTGAAGAACAAATAACCAATCTTATTAACAGCCTGCCGATGAGCAATCCTGATAAAAATTCTTTGTTTAATGAATTAAAGATTACCAATAACCTGGAGCTCAAGGCAGAACCAGCGGCCCAGGAAAAGCCGCAGCAAGTAGCGCTGAGCCCGGCTGAAGTTACGGAAATACAATATCAGTTGCCGCCGGACATTAAAAACATACTCGCCGACCTGAGCCATTATACTGACCAGGAACTCAAAGAAATAGAAAAACTGGCCCGGACTACTGAAAAGAACCAGTTGGAAGAAACTTTCCTGCAAGTGATGACGGAATTATTAAGGATCGAACAGGATCAGGAAAAGCACAAAGTTCTCTCCCAAACTTTTGAGATGAGGATTCAAGGTTATCTGGATGCCCATGAGTTTGTTTGGGCGGTTAAATATTTGAATGTGGCCAGAGATCTATGGCAGGA
Organism: uncultured Clostridia bacterium; assembly: GCA_964517965.1. Classification (GTDB taxonomy): domain Bacteria; phylum CAYTYR01; class UBA6262; order UBA6262; family UBA6262; genus UBA6262. The sequence continues at coordinate 6,620 of CAZFDO010000013.1, read as the reverse complement.
TCCTTCCCTGAAAGCTGAAACCAGGGAATTACTGCACCAATTATTGATCAATCTGGGCGCTAAGGAAATTGTGCAAAAGCTGATAGAGTCCATTAGAAGTATTGACAAAGATGAAATTGCCTATATGCTGATCAACAACTATCTTAATCTTTTACCGGGAGACAGTACCCCGTACCTGTTAGAAGTGCTGGGGACAGAGGACATGCTGGCGATCAGGCGCCTGCTGTGCCAGGTGATCAGCGAGGTAAGTAAGAACAATATGGAATTTCTCTGGGAAAAATTAGCTGATCCAGACTGGCATCTGGTGCGTAATGTAGTGCTTATTTTGGGGCTCATTAATAATGAACGAAGCATCGGCCGTCTGGCTGAGCTGATAGAGCATGAGAATTCGCGGGTACGGTTGGAAGTTATCAAAAGCCTGGGCTCAAGCGGTAACCCTAAAGTATTTGATTATTTGTTGAAAGGTCTTGCCGATAAAGATCCGCAAATAAGAAATGTGACGGTTGAATGGTTGGGAAATATACAAGATAAACGGGCTATCCCCGTGCTGTTAAAAATAGTGAAAAAGTTCGATCCTTTTGGCTTAACCTCATCTTTGAAGCGGGAAGCGATAGAATCCCTCGGCCTGCTCAAGGCCCGGGAGGCGGAACCATTTTTGAAAAAACTGGTGAGCCGGCGGTGGCTCGGCTTTATCGGCGCCAGGAAATCACTGATCCCAGAAGCGGAAAAAGCCCTGGAACAGATTAAAGGTCAGAAATAAAATGACTGAAAAAGACATTTCCTTTTTTGTACACCAAAATTTATATTCCCTGGCACGGCGCTTGCTCAAGCAAATTCCCTCCGCCATAAAAAATGCCCGGCTTTATCCGCTGGACCATCCCTATTTTATGCATTCTTTACAGTTAGTGCAGGAGACTCTGACTTCGTTATTCAAATATCGTTCTGAGGCGACGTTTAATATTGTAGAAAATGAATTGTATTTTGGCGACATGGTTCTCGTGGAAGACAGTATCAACCAGCGCCAGTTTATAGAAAATTTTGAACAGCGCAGCATAAGTAGCCTGACCTTCATGTCCGGAGTGACGCGTGAGGAATTGATCGGTCTTATGCAGATCTTAGGCCGGGAGACCGGGGAAGGCAGTGATAGTGCCGAAGTAATGAATAAGATCAAGGGAAAAAACATCACCCATATCCAACTAGGTACCGTGATCCTGTCAGAAATAACCGCGAATAAAACAGCAGGCGGCCGGGGACCAATTAAGTTCGATGCCCTGGCCCGGCAAAAAGACCAAGGTATGTTTTTTGGCAGTATCGGGATCATCAAACAGATCATGAATGAAGTGGAAAATAACCAGGAACTCAGTTTGGATAAAGTGCGGAATGTGGTAGCTGATATTGTGGATGTGGTTCATAAGGATGATAAATATCTCCTGGGACTGACCACCATTAAGAATTATGACGAGTATACATATAATCATTCGGTGAATGTAACTGTGCTGGCATTATATCTGGGCAAGCTGCTGGGCTTGAGCAGTGAGCAGTTGCGCCTGCTGGGAGAAGCCGCCATGATGCATGATGTCGGCAAAGTCCGTATTCCCAAGGAGATCCTGAACAAACAAGGTTTATTAACTCCGGCTGAATGGCAAGTAATGGAAAACCATCCGGTGGTAGGAGCGGAAGTTTTAAATAAAGTAGCGGGCATTAATGAAATTACCTTAGCCGTAGCTTTTGAGCATCATCTTCATTATGACTTGAGCGGTTACCCCAAGACAGAGCGGCTGAAGGAAGTAAACCTGCTCAGCCGTCTGGTGACTATCTGCGATGTATACGATGCGGCAACCAGTTTGCGCGTTTATCATGCCCCGGTCCTGCCGGCTAAAGTCATCGCCCTGATCATCAGCAAAAAAGGGAGCTTTTTTGATCCGGTCCTGGCCAAAGCTTTCGTGCAGATGATGGGGATATATCCGGTCGGGAGCCTGGTCAGGCTTGACAATCAGGAGCAAGCAGTGGTATATGCTAATAATCTGAACAATATTTTACGGCCCAAAGTAATCCTGGTAGGCACAGAGACTGCTGAGCAGGGCCAGGAGATCGTGGATCTGGAAGAAATAGCCGGTAAGGCAAAGGGCTTTAAGCGTTCTATTGTCGAAGTGCTGTCCCCGCAGGCGTTTAATATTGATATCACCAAATATTTTTGTAATAAGGAATAGCAGCACAGGCGCAAAGCAGCGGCCAGAAAGAAAGTGAGGGGTGAGTGAAGCGTAGATTTTTGTTCGTTCTATTTAGTTTAATGGCTTTAATAGTATTGACGGCTGTTTCTGCAGCTGAAACAGAATTAAAGTTAACGCTTAAGCCGGTTAAGAAAAAGTATACGGTTTTTGAACCTGTGCAACTCCAATATATGATCAAGAATACCAGCGACCAACCGGTTAACCTGAATAATTTGTCCTGGCCAAACGGCTCACGCTGGCTTTTTGCGCTAAAAATATATGATGACCAGGGGAATAGGATCCAGCCAGCCGGGCGGTATGTGTTACGCCAACAGCCCGCGCCGGAGGAAATAATAGTACTTAAGCCCGGCGAAGTGTTTGACCATTTCCTGGCAGTTGAAGAAATGTATAAGCGGTTAACGCCAGGCGAGTATACTATTATCGGCCTCTATCATAATGGCAAATATAATCGGGATATTGATGACCAATTATGGTCCGGTGAAATAATAAGCAAGCCGGTGAAAGTGGAAATTAAACCTTTAGCTACGGAAGCCCTGGACCTGTATATCAGTCATTTACGCCAGGGGGATGATGCCCAGCAACAAATGCGGGCGATGCAGATATTGGCTTTGCACCGGGAAGCCCGGGCTGTTTCTTTTCTGCGGGGCATTGCCTTGCAGGAATCAAACCAGAATAATACCGAAGCCATCAGGTCTCTCGGCCTGATCGGAGAGGAATCTCTGCCCGCCTTATCTTCTCTGCTGGCCAATCTGGACCAGAGCCGCTGGCCGGAAATAATCTTTGCCTTGGGCCTGACCAGGAGCGCTAAAGCCATACCCTATCTGATGCCATTGTTGCTGGTCAAGCAGGAAGAAAATATCAGTGCCTGGGCGCTTAAAGCATTAGCTAATATCCAGGACCAGCAGGCCCAGGATCTGATCATCCGGAAAGTGAAGGATCCCCGGGAGACCATCAGGCAAATCGCCGTGGAAGCACTGGGGAAAAGCCGGGATGCCAAGGTTATTCCTTTACTGCAGGACCTGCTGAATAATGAATTCCGGCCAAATGTGCGCCGGCAAATTGCCAAAGCGCTGTATTTGTTATCCGGGGAGATTTATAATTATAAGGATTTTCAGGGTAAGATCACTGCTTTTAACCCTGAAAAGGAGCTAACCCAAGATGAAAAGGATGGCCTGAATGACTACCTTGCCAGAGATCGTTAGGTCAGCAAGCCTGAGGATTCCGCATAAAATAGCTTTCAAATATAAAGGCAAAACTATTTCTTACCAGCAACTATATCGGCAGGTAAATGCAGTAGCCATTAATTTGCAGCAAAAATTACAGGTAAGTAAAGGTGAGCGGGTCGGCCTGCTGCTGAAAAACAGCCCGGAGTATGTGATCGCTTATTTTGCCTGCCTGGAAATAGGAGCCGTCGTTGTTCCTCTTAACACTTTTCTGACCCCGGATGAGTTGCAGTATATTTTTAATGATTGCCAGATCAAGGTGTTGATCACATCTGAAACATTTCAGGCTACGATACAAAGAATTCAGCCTGTTGCCCCCTTTCCCTTTCAGATCGTCCGTATCGGAAAAAAAGAAGAGGGGATATTTTCCTGGGCTGAGATGATAGAACCCCATCCTATAAACTGGCCGGTTATGCCGGGTCAGCCTGATGATCTAGCGGTAATCCTCTATACCTCCGGTACCACCGGGTATCCTAAAGGAGCCATGCTTACCCATATTAACTTGTTATCCAATATCCGCAGTTGCGCCAAAGCCATTGAGCTTAAAGACAGCGATTGTTTTATTTTATTCCTGCCCATGTTCCACGCTTTTACTTTTACGGTATGCGTTCTCTTACCTCTTTCCATCGGGGCTAAAACAGTTATCCTGGATTCAATAATGCCGTTTCACCGGGTGATCAAGAGCCTGGTGCTAGACCGGATCACGGTTTTTGTTTCTATTCCCGTGATTTATAAGTTATTATTAAAAGCCAAGATCCCGGCGTTTTTCTTTTTCTGGATATTACCTCTGCGTTTATGTGTCTCCGGAGGGGCTCCCTTGGCTCCCGATGTCCATGCGGGGTTTGAAAGGAGATTTAAAATACCGTTATTGGAAGGCTATGGCTTATCAGAGGCTTCTCCCGTAGTGACTATTAATCCTTTATCTGATGTCCGTCGTCCCGGCTCTATCGGCAAACCACTGCCGGGTGTAGAAGTGGCTATCGTGGATGAAAACGGCAAAGAAGTAGAGACCAATGAAATAGGGGAGATCGTAGTCCATGGGCCGAATGTGATGCAGGGATATTACAATGCCCCGGAATTAACCGCCCAAACCCTGAAAGCCGGCTGGCTTTTTACCGGTGATATGGGCCGGGTGAACCAGGATGGTTACCTTTATATTTCTGATCGTAAGAAAGATATGATCCTGGTACACGGCATGAATGTATATTCGCGGGAAGTTGAAGAAATTATCCTCGCTCAGCCCCAGGTCCTGGAAGCAGCGGTGATCGGCAAGAAAGATGAACATCATGGCGAGATACCCATCGCTTTTGTGGCCCTCAAAAAAAATGAAGTACTGCCAGCCAAAGATATTATCCACTACTGCCGGACCCATCTGGCTAATTATAAAATTCCCCGCCAGGTACATTTTATGGAATCCCTGCCTAAAACCGCCACTGGTAAAATTTCCAAGAAAGAGTTGCGCAGCCTATTATAATGAATGATTTATCCAGCGCTAATATTTAGTATGGGAAAATATTATACTTGATTATACACCTGCCCCGTTGCTTTTCTTAAAATGCCTTGACAATCTGTCAGAAAAAGTATATAGTTTTTATGACAAGAAGAGGTGATATATATGGCACAAAGTATTGAGAATAAAGTACTTCATAGGATTACCGACAAAAATAGAGGCTGGGTATTTACTCCAAGCCATTTTCTTGATCTCGGAAATCGTACAGCCATAGATCAAGCATTGGGTCGGTTGGTAAGATCTGGGGATATAAGACGGCTGGCAAGAGGTTTATATGACCATCCGAAGAAACATCCTGTGTTAGGTGATCTTCCTGCGAATTATGAGCGGATAGCTCAAACATTAGCCGGAAGAGATAACTTGAAAATTCAACCGTCTGGTGCCTATGCCGCCAATCTGCTTGGTTTAACTGAGCAGGTGCCTGCTAAGATCGTTTTTTTAACTGATGGCGCAAATAGAATTGTGCAGGTCAAGAATCAGCAAATTGTTTTGAAGAGAACGACACCAAAGAATATGGCAACAGCTGGAAGTCTTAGCGGATTGGTTATTCAGGCATTGCGATATCTGGGAAGAAATCACATCGATGATAAGGTGATCGGAATATTGAAAAAAAGATTAACGGGGGATGATAAGCGCCAGCTTATGCGTGAGTTCCGCTATGCCCCTGCGTGGATAGGTTCAATATTTAAACAACTACAGGGATAAGAGAGTTATGGATAAATTTGTATCACTTGACGCAAAAGATAAGCGTGCCTACTTCGAAATGGCCGCGGCCAACTTAAACATAATGCCGCAATTGGTTGAGAAGGACTTTTGGGTCTGTTGGATTCTAAAAGTTCTTTTTTCATTGCCGGAGGTCGGAGGGCATTTGACCTTCAAGGGGGGGACATCGCTTTCGAAATGTTACAATGTCATAAAACGGTTTTCGGAAGACATTGATATTTCCATAGAGAGAACGTTTTTGTCGAGGGCCAAGACAATCGAGCCGGACAGAGAGAAGAGTAATAAAGAAAATCAGAAACGGCTTAAAGAATTGCAAGAGGTATGCAAAATAAAGATAGATGAGGTCATCGTCCCAGGCTTAAAGCAAGCAATCGCGGCGGTGCTTTCTGACAAGAAAGAATGGAAGATTGAACTGGATGCAGAGGATCCGGATGGACAAACGGTTCTGTTCACTTTTCCTCATGCCATGGTAAGTAATGTGGAGAGCTACGTAAGGTCATCGGTTAAGGTTGAATTTGGCGCTCGAGCTGATCACTGGCCGGTTGAGACCGCGACAATTGTCCCATATATCGTGAATGTCCCCGGGGAGAGGGTTGTTGAAGGGGTTTCTGTGCGTGTCTTAGCCGCGGAGAGGACTTTTTGGGAGAAGGCCACAATTTTACATATGATTTACAATTATCCGACTGAAAAGAATGTGCCTCCGCGAATGTCTCGACATTATTACGACATATACGCAATGGCTGATTCTCCAATATATAAGAAGGCTTTGGAGAATATTTCACTGCTAAAAACTGTTGCCGAGCATAAGGTTTTATTTTTTAAGGCTAACTGGGCCCATTACGAAGAAGCAACTCCGGCAGGCTTGCGGTTATTGCCGCGAGAAGATCAAATGAGCGCGCTTAAAAATGATTATCGCCAGATGCAACAGATGTT
>CAZFDO010000012.1:17357-18108 GCA_964517965.1 uncultured Clostridia bacterium | reverse complement strand
AAACTTTAAATCCGTTCTCAGGAATACAGTAAGGATAACCGGGATAACCAGCAGCGGCAGATAAGAAGTATACGTATAGGCCAGACCTATGCCGGCCATGTTCAAAATCAGGAAAATGAACCAATGGTTTGACTTACGGTATTCGATCAATCCCCACAGAAATGAGATCAGGAATAGATAACTGAAGATCATGGGAGCGTGGAAAAAAGCATTAAAAGAAAGCTCGTAATATCCTCTGACCCAGAATAGGGCAAACACCGCGCCCAAAGCCAGCAAACGACCGTCTTTGCGCAGATCAAACAACCGGCAGATGATGGCATAAGTCATCGCTGTAGTTAAAGCCACGCTAAAGGTCAGGATCAATTGCATCATCTTAATCGGCGGGATAGTGGTAAACTTTGCCAGCATAGCCGTAACTAAATGATAACCGAAAGGATAGGAGCTTACGCCAAAACCGCTGATACTTTTATAACGAAATATATGATCTATATAAGAAAAGTGATATACTGCATCCGAGCTGAAATTTATCGGCATACAAGTGGGCCAAACCGGCTTTAAGAGTGCATAGCCAATAAAGCTAAAGACAAAGGCGAAAAATAGGCTATCCCCGCGGTCGTAAGAAATATGCGGTAACGACCATTTTTTCTTCCTGGCGATATACCAGAATCCTGCTGCCTCGGCTAAAATCAGACCGCTTTCGATCCAACCGGAAAATGGGATCCTGACCCTGTTCAGCACATAAGAATTAAGT
>CAZFDO010000012.1:0-17347 GCA_964517965.1 uncultured Clostridia bacterium | reverse complement strand
ATCCGACCACCGCGCCTTGCATAATAAAAACCAACGGCATAGCATAGGCAATCTGGTTCCGGGGAGGATTCTTTTGGTATTGCCGGCGCACATATAACGCAGCGCCGACCAGGCACAGGACTCCAAATAAAATAAGATTGTATTTTAAGAAATTGTTCAGCAGTACACCCAGCAGACTCTTCAGATTATGCGGCCTTAGATATATACCGTCGACTGTTACGCTATTGCCGGCGTATTGAAAAACCCTAAATTCTGTTTGCGGCATTCCGGCTGGTATTTTCACCTTTAACTTCACAGTTTTTTCCAGGAAATGCCGCCATTCAAGGATCGGCTGCCCGGGGGTCTTAGAATCATGTATGACCAATTGGCTGGCTTTATTGAAATCCTTGATCGCAATTTCCGCGGTAGTATTATAACTATCTTGCCCTACCACATTGACATTACAATAACCAACTTTCTGCTCTAAATCAGTCACCTGGTTATTTACCTGAACCACAAACTTGACGGTATATGTGCCCTTTTTTAAAGGAAGGTAAGGGCCATAACAGAGGAAACCACTAGCCGTGCCATCACCAGTGATCTTATAGTCCTTGAAAGTTGTTAGTTGAGAATTCATAATAAATTTATCGGAAAATATGTTAATATACCCGACCTTCTGGAACAGCCAGAACTCAAACATGAAAACCGCGGCCACTATTAGCAGTAATGATCTTCTGGATATAACTTTCATTATCTCGTTTCTCCTATATAATAACTATGGCAGCCAGTACAGCCAGGCCAATAAAATCCAGATGGATCCTATAATATTTCTTTATATAATCAGTAGTATGAACATGGATAGACTTTACTGACAGATCATTGCCCCCGTATTGGAAAATCCGGCACTCTATTCTAGGCATTCCCGAAGGCACTTTAAATCTGACAACTACTTTAGCCCGATTACGGATATTAAAATCACTGATCTTTATTGTTTTTGTAACACCCTCTTTGGGGAAACTGACTATATTTATATCCGCCACTCCGATCTCCCGGTCAGGATCATCCTGCGGATCATAATTGTTTAATTTTAGTTCATATACAGCGACATAATTCCCTTCAGCCAAGGGCACATACGGGCCAAATGCCAAATATCCGTTCTTTGCCCCCGCCCCTCTTATTTCCCCGTGCTGCGTGTCGATAACGCCAATTTGCGTAGACATGCCTGTTCCCGGAAAAATATGAAGCAGTAAATCCTGCCTGAACCACCAAACCTCTATTAATATTAAAAATATAATAAATACTGCTATTTTCAGTTTATATTTGGTTTTGAATACATACTTGAACAAAAAAACCATTAAAAACGATCCAATGACCAGCATTAACGATGCCGCCAGGATCAGATTAAATTTTACCCATTTGCTACTCTTAGTGAACAGGATTTCCTTTAGCACCGGCCGCAACTGCAGTCCGGTTAAGGCAAGTGCTGCTCCCTTGTTTTTATAAACCCTGAACTCCAGCTGCGGGTCACCGGGAGGGACGGTAAATTCCAAATTGATCAATTTTACCCGGCCGGAGGTAAACTCTTTTGATTTTAGTTCGATCTTCCGATTATATTCAAGATAGCCATTGACATTAACATCGCAATAACCTATTGCTTCATTTTGGCCGCCGTTTCTTTTTACCTTTGGCGTCAGCAGGGCATATTGAACAATATACCGGCCCGGCTTTAATGAAATATAGGGGCCATAAGCCAAATAACCTGCCTTACTATCAACACCATATATTTCATGATGAATAGTATCAATAGCCGTTATTTGCGAATTCATCAGATAAGAGCCGTCCAGGATATTCCTGGTATTCCGGTTAATATCCCGCTTAATATAATGATACTCAGCTATAATTAAAACCATGAGCAGTATTATAACGGCTAAGTATTTATATTTTTTCATTATCAGGCCTTAATTAATATTTATTTTCTCTCTGATTACCACGAAAGGTTTCCGGCGGACCTGCGAATGAATAGCTCCGACATATTCACCGATAATGCCAATAAAGAACAACTGGATCCCGGAAAAGAATAAGATCAAAACAATAACTGTGGCAATGCCGGGGGGCTGGATGTTCCTCATGAATAGTTTTATAATAGCGTAAGTGATCGACAACAGCACACTCATCGCCGACAGTATGATACCCAGGTAAGTGCAAAACCGGATCGGCACTACGGAATAGCTGATAAAAGCATTAATGGCAAAATCCACTAAATATCCCAAATTACTCTTCGACTTGCCTCTGGGCCTGGCTTTTCTTTCATATTCAATGCCGATCTGCTTAAAACCGATACTGCTGATCAAACCACGGACATAGGGCTTAAAATCATCTATTTTAACCAGCTCATCAACCACCTTGCGGTCTACCAGCCGGAATCCACCGGCATTCTGCGGCAATGGTTCATCGCTCAACATATCCGCTATCTTATAAAATAATCTGCGCATAAAAAGCATCAGGAAATTGTCCTGGGTCTTGTTCCTGACTCCATACACTACCTCATAGCCTTCTTCCCAATATTTAATAAAGGCCGGAATCAACTCCGCCGGATCCTTCAAATTTGCCTCAAAATCTATCACTGCCTGGCCGGAAGAATACATATAACCGATAAACTCGCTTTTTACCGGGCCAAAATTCTTGGAATATGATATTACCTTGATTTTTTTGTCTTTGGCGGCTATTTCCCGCAGGATCTCCATGGTTTTGTCTGTACTGCAATTATCCATAAAAATATGCTCATAATCATACTTATCAGCCAGCTCTTTGAAGGTTTTTTTAATTGTTTCATAAACCTCCGTTACGGTTAATTCTTCATTATAAACCCCGGTAATTACAGATATCTTATTCATGATCACTCCATTTTTAGGCTTTTTTTAGAATATATTTTTTGATCAACGGTTTTATTTCCAGGCCTTTCTGCAACAGATCATGTAAAAGTTTCTTAAGGCGATAAGGACTTACCGCAAATAATAACACTATTATTGCGAACACGGTCTTATACATACTCGAGACTATAAAAAAACGTCGGCGGCAGGAGCGGCAATACGCCATATAGTAAAAATACAATTTGGTTGCCAGCGGATAATTTTTGTAATCTATGATTTCCCGGCAATGAGGACACCTTACATTAAAATTGCCGGTGCCATCCTTATGTTGCTCTACCGAGTTTGGGACAGCATAGATCTTGTATTTCAATTCTGCCTCATAAATATCAATTTTTAATTTCTCTAATTCTTTTTCAGTCATAGTCTCGCTCATATTAAGAACATCAAATATATGATTAGCTATAAAATCAAGCTTATCCTTAATGATCCCCCGTTTCACGCACTGCTGGTAAATATCACTGCCCGGATAAGGGTTGATAAAACCCAGCATAATGCCGGCATAATTGTGTTTTTTCCAATAATCCAGGGTTTCCCGCGCAGTCCCTGTAGTCTCGGCAGGATCGCCAAATATAAAATTGCCTTGGATACTTATGTCGTTCCTGAGAGTGCTTTCCACAGCTCTTTCAATCTGCTGCGGGGTAATGTGTTTTTTCATGCTTTTTAAAACAGCGGGACTGTAGCTTTCAAAACCGTAACTAACCATATAACAGCCGGCAGCCCTCATTGTTTTAAGCATTTCCTCATCCATTTTATCGACCCGCATCTGGCAGCTCCAGCGGCATTCCCAGGGAAGACCGGCACTGAACTCCTTAAAACGGCGGCAGAACTCATACAGCCATTCACGATTATTGGAAAACAGTTCATCGTATATGGCAATCGTATTTATCCGGTACTTCTTGACCATTACCGCCAGTTCAGCCATGATCGAATCCACGCTGCGCTGCCGGTATTTATTGCCTGCAGGATGGAAACAAAAGGTACACAAAAACGGACAGGAACGGCTGCAGACGATAGGATACACCCGCGGTTGGTCAAATAGATCATAAAAATACTGGTCACTCGGCTGCATCTGGTCAAGATACTTTTCAAATTCAAACCCCTCAAAATCCGGATACGGGATAGAATCCAGATCCTCTACCGACACAGCTGGCTTAGCACACCTGAACGTTCCGTTCAGATCACGATACCCTATTCCCGCTACCTGGGATAGATCGTCTTTATGCTCCAGGCATTTTAAGAGCTCGCCAATCGTTTTCTCGCCTTCTCCGATAACTATATAATCCGGCCTTAGGTCATTAAACATAAGCGCCGGCTCACTCGAAATCAATCCGCCGCCCAGGATCAAGCCCACGCCGCAGTTACTTTTATGGACAGCGTCGGCTATCATTTTTATCTGGTTATAGGAAGTGGACAACCCGCCGGTTAAGACATAATCATATTTATTTTCAGCCAGCTTGCGGCCTAACAAATGGTCGATTGTCCCCTCATAATGGTTCGCATTAAAACAATCAACATTATGCTTTTCCTGTTTTAACACTGAAGAAATATAGGCCAACCCCAGCGGAAACAGATACTTATAATTAATGGCATCACCCGGCTGTGACCGCGGGACAACAAGCAACAACTTCATTTCATTCTCCCTAACAATGAATTAATTATGGTTTTGCTTCATAAAGGATCAACGCGCCGTCTGCGCTTTGATTGACTTTAAGGTAATTCGACTCTAATTCGGGATAAAACATACGGTCAAATTTATCAGGAACCCCGCCGGGGTTATAATAGACCTGCTGTACTCTTTTGCTTTTTATCAGGTTCTTGATCTCTTCCCAATCGAAAGATGTTAAGGCGTCTTTTGAACTGGCAAACGGCAACCCTGAAAATGTTCCTGTTTCACAGTATAAATAATCATTGAAATCCGAGAATATTATTATTTCGTCATTCTTTTTATTAGCCTTGATATAATCTATATACTGGCGAAGCGGTTTTTCAGTTTCTGCCATCGATCGCACATTGGACCTGACCCATTTATTTAAATCCGGTGATTTGCTAAAAAATACCATTATGCCGTAAACAATAATAATGCTTAGAAAGAATATTTTAATCAAATCAAGACGAAACAGGTTATCAGCCAATACGCCTTTTAAGCTCTTCTTATTGAGCTGATACTTAAGGGAAAGATCGTCCAACATGAAAGCGGCCAGGATAACAGCAGGATAGCTTACCGGAAACAAACAAGGCATTAAACTCCGGCCCTGATAATAAGAAAAGACTCCTAATCCAAACATCGCGATAAAAAAATAATACCGGTGTAAAATAGTCGCTCTTTTTCTGATCAAGGCGGCGAGGCAGGAAAATAATACGAGCAGGTAAACGGCTACGACAATGTTCCATAGATCAAGCCCCCGCATGGGCACCATATATAATCCTATGGAAATAAACAATTTCTGATATTTAATTAAATCATTCCAGGCCGGGAGTTGATGTGTCCTGACATAGGCAAAAATACTGTACAGTGCTACCACCGACAACAAAGCTATTCCCATATGCAGTAAATGCTTAAAGCTTCTGGCCAGTTTTTCCTTGACCGTCAGATCATTCTCCGCCAGGGTACTGAAGACCAATACCCCGAGCCAGGATATTACCAATGGACCACCGGTATCCAGGTTCCAAAGGAAACTGGTTCCGCTTAATAAAAATCCCGCAAAATAATTCATCCGGCTGCTGTTTCTTAAATATTTCAAAACAAACCAGATAAAAAACGACCCAAATATTACCCGTAATGGGTAATACTGATAATAAGTGTTGTTAACTCCGCCGGATAAAACAAGAGAGTTATAAAAAGGATGAACGATGCCTATCAGTCCCAATAAAAATAATAAAGGCAGCCAAGAATCGTAGCCGATTTTCTCACTTAAAGCCAGATAGATGAATAAGAATGACAAAAAGATCATGCTGACAAAAAATATACTTATATTGAGGATACTAAAACCAGCAATTTTAGTGAACAACGCTCCAGCATACGGATATAAAATTCCATAGGTCGAGACCGTATCAACCAGGATCGTTTTACCGTGAGCCACCTGGTTTATCGCCCCATACAATAAAGTGAAATGCGCATTTATATATTGATTGGCGATTACGATCTTACTGGTGTTAATCTGGGTTATAGAGGTAAGGAATATAATAATTATTCCCGCCGCAAAAAACAGCGGGGATTTGATCTTCCTGATCTTGCTCCTGAACAGCAACAGCAAAATGAATACAACCAAAACCAGACGAAACCAGTAATAATTCAGGTCAACTTTGAAAATATAATTTTCAAAACCCGCCGCTGCTCCTTTTAAAATATGATGTCCCCAGAATAATAGCGCGACAAATATTACCATGTTTTGTATGTTGTTGCAGATCTTATTCGAGTACCAGGGTATAAGTAACCTGTATTTATCTTCCCACGCGTTAAGAAATATATAAGCTATGATAAAACAAATCGGCAAATAAAATAAGCCGAAGACAAAACAGAATCTTTCAAAGGGTTCTGGCCTAAGTTGGCTGCTGTCGAGGATATACTGCGCGTAAGAGCTGATATCCGGATGAAAAACGCTATACCCGCTGACCAACTTGCATAACAGCAAATAACTTATCACAGAAACAAAGAGGGAAAGAATAAAAATCAAATTTTCTTTATATTTATCGTATATGTTTATCATCTTTTAAAAGTTCCTTAGCTACCTGAGCCACCGTATCCAGCGAAGTAAACCTGGGAGCATAACCGATCGCCCCAGCCTTTCTGCTGTTGGAATAATAATTATCTTTATCCCCTGTACTTGATGCCGGCAGGCTGGCCTTATTAACTATATACTTGAGCCCGTAGTTTCTCCGGAAATATTCGAGGATCTCAAATTTGGTCACCGGCTTTTTGCTATAAACATCAAAACTATCATTGCTGTTCCTTTTAGCCATACATTTTTCAACTAAAGCAAACAGATCTGACGGATGGATATAATCACGGGTTATATCCCGCTTATCAGTTACAAATACTGTTCTATTTTTTACGCATAATACTATTTCGCTTAACAGATACTTAGTGTTCAAGTCTATAAACCGGCTAAAATAATTAAAAACCCTCAAATCAACTATCTTCAGGTTTTTTAAGGCGCGGTGCTTGGCTTCTGAATTCAGCTTGGCTACCCCGTAATACTCCGACTCTTTAAGATCGTTTATATTCCAGCGGGCCAGGGACTTCCCGTCGGCAGGAACGGCAAAATTACTTCCATAAACCGCACCGCTGCTGAAATTAACATAAAGCGTTTTGACATGGATCGAGAGATAGTCCAGTACCAGATCGTCAAAATGTTCAGTCAGTTTAAAAACATTTCCGCCGGCTTCCTTTACTTTCTCGGGAGTACCCAGTCCGACACAGTTTATTACCACATCATAGTCGTTTTTTTTAAACTCAGCATACCTGTTTTGCTGATAATGACATATCCCTCCCATTTGCTCAAGAATGATCCGGAGACGGGGAAGGGAACGGGCAAACAAATGAACATTATGATAAGAGGCTCTGGAGAAATAATAGATCAGTCCCTTAGCTATATGTCCGGTTGCTCCCAGTATTGCTATGCGGCTATTTTTTTTCATTTTTTTCAGCGACCATATTCTTCTTTAATTCCGGGCGGCTTAAATACGGATACATATCTTCATAGGGTTTGGAAACCAGGGTGCCATCCGCCTTTTTTTCCGAAGATATTCTAGGAATGATCAACTGCCACTCGGGAGTCATGACATCGCAAATAACCGGCCCTTTATATTCCATTACTTCCTTAATTTTACGCATTACTTCGTCTGCCGAACTTATGCGGACGCCCTTGATACCATAAGCCTTGGCTATTTTCAATGCATCCGGACACCAAACACCGGTCTCAGGACCCTCGCCTAATAACCTGCCTTCCATAAAATTCTTCTGGGTATGCCGGATCAGCAAATATCCGTTATTGTTAAAAATAAATACCTTTAGCGGGAGATTATTATGTTTAATAGTGGCGAATTCCTGCAGATTCATCTGCAAACTGCCGTCACCGGTTATGACAATAGTTCTTTTCCGTTTATTAGCCAGGCAGGCGCCTATGCCGGCGACCCAATACCCCATTGAAGATAATCCGCCGGTAGTTA
Source organism: uncultured Clostridia bacterium (assembly GCA_964517965.1). Lineage (GTDB taxonomy): Bacteria > CAYTYR01 > UBA6262 > UBA6262 > UBA6262 > UBA6262. The sequence goes on along the minus strand of CAZFDO010000012.1, from coordinate 9,269 downwards.
AAAATCTCTGCTCTTTCTTGATCTTCCAGGTTTGGCAGGCTACATGGAAACAAGTACCTGTATCAACCAAAACCAAATCATCATCAGCCGCCAATTCCGACAGTTTCCCGGTAAAATAATACGAATTTACCGGCTTCTCTTTCTTGTAACTTTCTAAAACAACCGGATATTTCTCTTTCCAGGAGTTGCATTGCCTGATCCATTCAGCATGATCTCCCAGCACGGCTAATTCACCCTGTTTTAATAGTTCCGTAAAAAAGGACTTTACCTGAGCCTGTATTTTCAGGTCTATTTCTATGCCGGGTTTAGCTAACTCTTCCGGATCAATATCAACTACAATTTTTTTGGCATATTTGCCGAAATTTTTTGGATCATGGCCGACTAAAGCAGAAGCCAGGCGGCAACCGGCGGCTATTATCAGATCGGCATTTTGGATAGCAAAGTTAGCGGCCCTCTCGCCATAATTACCGGGACGCCCGACATAAAGTTTATGATCACTATTAATAAGATCAATTCCCAACCGGGAAGTTATCACCGGTATTTGAAATTTTTCGGCCAGCTGTCGAAATTCCTTAACCGCCTGTCCCAACCTCACTCCCTGGCCCACCAAGATGACCGGCCGCTGCGCCTTGGTTAGGCATTTCAATGTTTCAGATACCTGCTTTCTTAACAGTGCCTCGTCAAGCTCATCCTTTGGCGGCACAAACTCTTCCAAAAGCTTTGTGGGAACTTCCATCTTCTGCACATCCAGAGGCACATCGATCCATACTGGACCGGGGCGGCCATTTAAAGCCAAATAATAGGCTTTCCCCAGGTAATATAAGATCTTTGACGGGTCATCAACTGTGATAAAATATTTAGTGACTTTTTCTACTAACGGTTTAATATTAATGCCTTGAATGCCATATTGCCGGATAGGATGCTCCTGTTGATATTGCACATGGGCCAAAGAAGACTGCCCGGAGATAACCATCATCGGCGCAGAATCAGTCCAGCCGCCGGCTACACCGTTAATGACATTTACCGCGCCAGGGCCAGCCGTTACCAAAGCGATCCCTAATTTGCCGGTTATCCGGCCATAGGCCTCTGCGGACATTCCGGCTGACTGTTCATGATGCGTGCAAATAGCGTTTAGTTTTTTATTCTGGAAGACTGCGTCGACCAGGAACATAGCCTGCCCGCCGCTAACCATAAATACGGTATCAGCATTTCTATCAGTTAAATACTTAAAAATATAATCAGCTACTCGCATACTGTCTTTCCTCCATTTAAAGTAATGATTCTATATCATAGCTTTCTTTTTCTGAGCCTTTAATACTGGCCAGATACATAGCTACATCCACGATAAAATCCTCTTGGCCGGCAACCATTTTGCGCCTGCCCAGTTCCATAAAAATGTCCCGCGGGTCAACCTTAAATCGTTCCGCAGCTTTTTTGACATTAGTCGCAAACCCGGAAAAAACTCCGGCCATACCGCTAATCAGGACGATGGAATCAATTTCTTGCGGACGGTGCATGATCTTGGTCACGATCTGGTCGCTCACATCCATTAACTTATATAGATCAAGGTCGGTTTCTATTTTTAATTTAGACAATAATCCCGCCATCACTTCCAGCTGGCAATTCCCGGCCCCCGCCCCGAAACCCCGGACTGTGCCGTCAATTATCTTCGCTCCGGCTTCTACCGCAGCTAATGAATTGCCGATCGCCAGTCCCAGGTTATTATGCGCATGAAATCCCACCATCACATCCAGGTTAGCAGCTAAATATCCCACTGTTTCTTCTACCATGCCCGGATCAGACGCCCCGGCAGAATCCATTAATACAACACCCAGAACGCCATAACTTTGCATTTTTTTTGCTTCTGCCAGCAGTCTTTCCTTAGAAGCCATATGATACATCATTAATATGCCATAAACGTCTTTCCCCTGCTTTTTGACATAATCAATATGTTGAGCGGTAACATCCGCTTCCGTACAATGACATGCCACACAAACCAGATCGACTCCCAGGTCGAGAGCCGGTTTAAGATTATCTTTGATCGTGCCAAAGCCGGGAATAAGAAAAACGCCAAGTTTGGTTTTTTTCAGGCTTTTTCGCGCCAGGGAAAGCATTTCCCGGTCACTTAAAGCTGACAGGCCAACTTGTAATGAGGAGGCCCCTAATCCATTGCCATGCCCTACAATAACCACTTCCATGCCTGCGCCATCAATGCCCCGGCAATAATCCGTGATATTTTCAGCCGTCAATTGATGCCGCACAGCGTGCGAACCATCACGCAAGGTTGAATCAAAAAATATTATTTTTTCCATAGCAGGTTATTCCTTTACCTTTAATATTTTCCTTTTAGCATATTCCTCCGCCACGTTTACCGCCGCGCAGGTTATAATATCCAAATTGCCTGAATATTTAGGAAGAAAGTCCCCCAAGCCGACAACCTCGATCATGGTCGTAACGCGATTACTCTCGACTACCGGGCCCAGCACGATCTTATAGCCAGGGACATATTTTTGTATTTTTTTAGCCATCGCCATGACCGCAGTGGTGATCTCTTCTATCCTGGGATCCTTGATCTTTGCATATATCGTATTATGCATCAGCATCGGCGGCTCCGCAGGATTCAAGACGATGATCGCTTTAGCGTTGGGCACTCCGGTAAAAACGCTGATCGCGTCTTTGGTGGTCTGGGTATACTCATCAATATTACACCTGGTACCCGGCCCCGCGGATTTGGAAGCAATTCCGGCAACCACCTCAATATATTCAGTCTCCGGATGCACTTTCATAATTGCATAAGCGATGGGAGTAACAGCCTGCCCGCCGCAGGTAACCAGATTAACATTATCATAATTTAAGCATTCTTTAAGATTAATGACCGGTACGCACATTTTGCCTATCTGGGACGGCGTAAGATCAATCGCGAACTTGCCCAGTTTCTTTAATATCGGCGCATTATAGATATGGACTTTGGAAGAGGTTGCGTCAAATACGATATCACAGCAGGATGGATTTTGTTGAATATAGCCAATAGAGTCACAAGATGTTGTTACCCCGAGCTTCTGGGCAAACTTGATCCCCTCTGATTCACTGTTCCTGCCGCAAAAGGCGCCACATTCAAGAAATTTAGACCTTTGCACTTTAATCAATAGATCAGTCCCGATATTCCCGGTACCGATGATCCCCACTTTAACCTTTCCCATGTAACCTCTCCATCATCAAAGTATGGCTCTCATAAACTTTCCAACTGATTCTGCCATATATCTTAATTTTTCCTTAGTTATACCGGGATACACCCCAATCCAGAATAAGTTATTCATCACTAGATCAGTATTATCCAACTTTCCCACTACCTTGTATTTCATACCCTCATAGGCTGGTTGCTTAGTCAAATTCCCGCCAAAAAGCATGCGGGTGGCAATTTTGTTTTTCTCCAGATGGTTGACTATATCAGCCCTGGTGAACGGCGCTTTCTCTTGCACCATGACCGGGAACCCAAACCAGCTCGGGTCAGAATGCCTGGAGGGTTGCGGCAGTATAAAATAAGATTCATACTTTTTAAATAGCTTGGATATGAAAGCGAAATTATCCTGCCGGGCTTTAATAAATGCCGGCAGTTTATCCAGCTGGGCCACTCCTATAGCCGCCTGCATATCAGTCACTTTCAGGTTGTACCCTATATGAGAATACGTATATTTATGGTCATAACCAAACGGCAGTTTCCCTAGTTGCCAGGAAAACCGGCGTTGGCAGGTATCATCATGCCCTGGTTCACACCAGCAATCCCTCCCCCAATCCCGGAATGACAAGATCAAGCGGCGAAGTAAGGGATCATTAGTGGCTAATGCTCCTCCCTCACCCATAGTGATATGATGGGCCGGATAAAAGCTAAAAGTGGCTATATGGCCAAAGGTGCCGGTGAATTTTCCCTTATATTTTGAACCCAGGGCATCGCAAGAATCTTCTATAAACCACAAGTTATGTTTCCTGGCAAACCGGGAAATAGCTTCTATATTAACCGGATTACCCAAGGTATGCGGCACAAAAATAGCTTTAGTTTTCTTGGTAAAAGCTTTTTCTAACAGTTCAGTCTTTATGTTGTAGGTACCCAGTTCAACATCGATAAATACCGGCACCAGGTTATTCTGGAGGATCGGATTTAACGTAGTCGGGAAACCGCACGCCGTGGTGATCACTTCATCACCTGGTTTTAATCTTTTTTCCTTCAGCAAAGGAGACGTCAAAGCAGAAATCGCCAGTAAGTTGGCAGAAGAACCGGAATTGGTCAGCAAAGTGTATTTCACTTTAAGGAAATCAGCCAGCTTTTGTTCAAATTCCTGGGCATATCGGCCTGCGGTCAGCCAAAAATCAAGTGAAGCATCAACCAGGCTGATCATTTCTTTTTCGTCATACATTCTACCGGCATAATTAATCAAGGTTTTACCCGGAGTAAATTTTTCCCGGGTTTTCCTGGCCAGGTAAAGAACCTTAATTTCTTTGACTATTTTATTTCTAATTTTCTGTTCAGCAGCGCTAATCAATTTCCTATTCTCCTTTGCTTAGCTGCACACTAGTTATGGCTATTTTCCAAATCTTAGCTTAAGCAGACTATATACATATGAAAAGGCAAAAAGTAGTAAGTTTCTTTTAGTATGCCCAAACATCCTTTCCTTAAAAGTGTACGGGATTTCCTTTATTTTTAAATTACTATTTTGTTTTTTCAATTTAAATAATATTTCTTCTACAATATCAAAATTATTAGAATGCAATGCCAGGCTTTTTAGCAGGCCAGACTGATAGAGCTTAAAGCTATTGGACACATCCTTACAGTGCAGGTTTAAAACTTTGGAATACACGATATTGACGATCTTGCTCATCAGTATCAATACAAAACTATTATCTGTCATCCCCCCGGCTATATACCTGGAAGCGATCACGACATCATACTCACTGCCATATTCCAATAATTGCGGAATAAATTCCGGGGTATGTGAGCCGTCAGCGTCCATAAATATGATCTTACGGCCCTGGGCATACCTGATCCCGGTCCGTACCGCGTCTCCGTAAAAATTACTAACTTCCCTATGGCGATAATTAGCGTCATTAGCCTGGCACACTTCCTTGCTGTTATCCATGGGAGCCAGCGTGTCAATTACATTAATCTCGTATTTAATTTTCAAGGAAGCCAATACTGCCTTTAACCTGGGCAAAATTACTCTTAAATTTTCTTCTTCGAGATAGGCAGGTATAATGACGCTCAAATCACATCCCGGCATTAATATTTCTCCCTCTTGATCCAAGTCAGCATTTTCTTGATGCCATTCATCTTATCTACCCGCGGACGCCAGCCAAGGAGCTGGTTAATCTTGGATATATCGGCTACAAACACTTTTTGGTCACTGATCCGCGGCGGCATTTTCCGGTAGTTTAGTTTAATATTCAGTTCGCTTTCCAAAATATCAAATAGTTCTATCAGCGATAAGCTGTTAGCCATGCAGCCGCCGATATTAAACGCCTGCCCCTGAATCGCTTTGATCCTTTTAGCTGCTTTCAGGTACAATGACACCAGATCATCAACATAGAGAACGTCCCGCACCTGCTTGCCATTCCCAGATATGGTAAACGGCCCTTTGGCGATTCCGTTTTTTTGCTCCCAGGCTTGCTGGCAAAACCAGCCGATCCACCCTTGGTCAGCGGTGGCAAATTGCCGCGAACCATACATGGAAGAATGCCTGAAGACAACTGTTTTGAGACCAAAAATGCGGTGATAATCAAGCATGTACTGGTCAGCGCTGCCTTTAGAAGTGCCATACGGGGAATGAAATTCCAACGGAATGTTTTCAGGAAATCCCCGGGGATAATCAGGCGCAACATAGCGCTTAGGCTTTTCAATGTAACGGGTCCATTCCAGATCCCCATACACTTTATTGGTCGATGAGTAGATGATGATACTGGCAGGGGAATACTTCCTGACTGCCTCCAGAACATTCAGGGATCCCAAGGCATTGACCTCAAAATCCATACGGGGATTGCTGATGGACGTAGTCATAGCCACTTGGCCGGCAAGATGATAAATAAGTCCTGGTTTTTTTCTCTTGATAACATTTTCCACATCTGACTGGTTCCTGATATCCTTATGGATGAAGGTACAATCCCGTTTCTTTCTCAACCAGGCCAGGTTTTCAGCAGAACCATGACGGGAGAGATTATCAAATATAATTAATTCATTGCCTTTTGGTATAGCGGCAGCCAGATTTGAGCCAAGGAAACCGCAACCTCCGGTAATTAATATCTTCATTAAGACAATCCTTTCCTTTCAATTTCGATCGTTTTAGCCAATCCCTCTGCTAAGGGAACACCCTGACGCCAGCCTAGCGCTGTTAATTTAGCCAGATCCAGCCGGGGATCCATGACTTCATTTTCACGGTATGGTAAAGCACCAAAGTTTAATTTGGTTTTATTATTATCAGTCAACTTTTTGACCAATTCTACAAAAGCTCTGATCGTTACTTTATCTTCGGAGCCAACCTGATAATTATAAAAACCCTTAGTTAAAGAACTGCTGTGGTCAATGATTTTTATAATAGCATCTACCGCGTCATCGATATAAATAAAACTTCTTTTCTGTTTGCCTTCAGTTAAATCAATTGATTCTACTTGATGTAACAGTTTATGCACCATATTGGTTACAAACTTTGAATCATTATCAAGCGGGCCATAGAAATGTTCCAGCTCAATGTTAATACAGACATTATCAGCGGCATAAATTTCTAGCCATTGCCGGAACTGGCTTTTTGATAAGGTATAATAATTAATGCCTTTATCCAGTATAGTGTCGGTATTAATAAAACAATTGATCCTGTACTTTTTACCCAGCTCCAAAAGACGCAGAGGTAGCATTAGATTGGCTTCCATGATCTCTAATGGGTTGGACACAGCGCGGCCATAATTTGTCGCGCAATGGATAATAGTTTCTATCTTATGGCTTTTCAAGACCTGCTCCAAATCAGCCACATCCAAGTCATACATGATCAGTTTATCGGCCAGGTCTTTAATTCTGCTTAAGTTGGAACTGCTTCTCTTTAAGACAATCGGCTGGCCGCCGCCTAACACAATACTCCGCAGTAAACTACTGCCCAAGAAACCAGTGCCACCGGTTATTAGTATAGCTTTTGTCATATAATTATTTCCTGGTCATCTACTGTCGCGATAGTATTTGTTATACCAATTAATAGTGTTGGCTAAACCCTGCTCTAACGTATATTTGGGTTTCCAGCCCAATATTTTCCGCGCTTTACCTGAAGCCAGGTATTGGTCCTTGATCTCATACTGGGCCTGGTCCAATATTTTATAATTAAGTTTCTTCCCGGAAAGCTGGCTTAACTGCCCTAACAGCTTAAGCACCGAAATAGGATTCTCATCACTTATATTAAAGGCCTCGCCGGCTAACTTCAGCTTTTTTAGCTTCTCGGCCAGCAGTATATACCCGTTAACAATATCTTCAACATACACGTAATCCCTGGTAAATTTTCCATCGCTGCGGATCAGTAAAGTCCGTCCATAGTGCATACACCGCATGGCCTCCGGGATTATCCGGCTGTAATTAAAGTCTCCCGGGCCATAGATATTGCCGCACCTGGTTACCGCTACCGGAACATCATATGTATGAAAATAGGTATAAGCTATAAGGTCAGCGCAGCTTTTGGAGACATCATACGGATGATCGCCGATCAAAGGCGCATCTTCCTTATAGGGCAATATTTTATGACTGCCATAGGCTTTATCACTGGAAGCTACAACGATGGCTTCTACTGTTCCTAGCTTGCGACTGGCTTCCAGAATATTCCAGGTCCCTTCAATGTTAGCCTGAAAAGTATTTATTGGGTCTTTTAAAGAGCGGCCGACTATAGCCTCTGCCGCTACATGGAAAATTGTCTCGATCTTATATTTAGCGATGATCTTTTTTACTAAAGAGAAATCAGCAACACTCCCTTTTATGGTGATGAATCGCTTATATTCATCTTTAGTAAAAATAGTGTCTTTTCGGTCCACCTTAATATCCAGCCCAACTATCTTTGCTCCTCTTTCTAATAGCTGCCTGGTTAGGTTAGATCCTAAAAAACCTTCATGACCGGTTACTAAAACTCTTTTCCCTTTCCAGAATTTCACTATAGGATCCTTTCGGTTATCTGTTTGCATCTGGCTGTTTACCAGACTTTCCACGGAGCCTGACCTGCTTGCCAGAATCTCTCCAGATCGTTTTTATCCCTCAGGGTATCCATCGGGCGCCAGAATCCATTATGCCGGTACGCCGCCATCTGGCCTTCTTGCGAGAGCTTTTCCACTGGCTCTTTTTCCCATGATACGCTGTCACCTTCAATATACTTAAAAACTTCCGGCTGCAGGACAAAGAACCCGGCACTGATCCAGGAAAAATCACCTTTGGGCTTTTCCAGGAATGAAGAAACCTTATCTTCTGCCCCTATATCCAGGCTGCCAAATCTTCCTAAAGGTTGTACTGCTGTAACAGTAGCTAATGCCTTATGTGCCTGGTGAAATTTTATCAGGGACGGGATGTCCACATCTGCAAGCCCATCGCCATAGGTCATCATGAATGGATTATTGCCGATATATTTCTCGATCTTTTTTAAACGCCCGCCAGTCATAGTTTCCTGCCCTGTATCCACCATAGTTACTTTCCAGGGCTCAGAAGCTGTAGTATGAATACTCATGCTATTCTTGGCCAGATCCATGGTCACATCGCTCATGTGCAGGAAATAATGGGAAAAATATTCCTTCACAATATATCCCCGATAACCCAGGCAAATTACAAATTCATTGAAACCATAATGAGAATAAGTTTTCATGATGTGCCATAAGACTGGTTTGCCGCCAATTGCCACCATTGGTTTTGGTATAGTCTGGGTTTCTTCGCTAATTCTGGTCCCCATGCCGCCTGCTAAAATCACTACTTTCATCCCGCGCTTCCTCCTTCTCCGTTATTTCTCGTTATTGTCTCATAATTACCTTACGCGTACTTTCCTCTCCCCACCCCAGTATAGATAAAGCCAAGCTTCTTCATTTCCCTGGGGTTATATATATTTCTTCCATCAATAATAATGGGCTTTTTCATCAACTTCTTGATCTTGATCAGGTCCAGATTCCTAAACTCATTCCATTCGGTGATGATCAGCAGGGCGTCGCATCCCTTGGCAACCTGGTAAGCATCCTGGCAAAAAGCCACTCCGGGAATGATCTTTCTGGCTGCTGAC
>CAZFDO010000011.1:0-18752 GCA_964517965.1 uncultured Clostridia bacterium | reverse complement strand
AGGATTATACCATCTATTGACGACAAATGTCCTTAACTAAACGGCATTGCCTCTAACCTATAATATACGAATTCGTATTTTATACTACTTTGTGCATTTATAAAATAGAACATACCATATTAATACCATATATTCAATAAAAACTTGTTGACATGGAATTTTGTTGAATTCTCAACAACCTTATCCTTTTTTTCTCTTATCATTTTATCTTGACGTTTTTATCAGCAACATATTTCTGAAACCGGCTCTGCGGTTTATCGGGGATTGTCCGCTTTAAATAACCTTGCTCCAGCAAGGGCGTCAGGATATCTTTTAGAAAATAAACCCTATGTCGTAAACCTAAAAAATCCATCATTTCGCGCAAAGATTTAGGCTGTTCGCAAAATCTCAAAACCTTGGCCAACCTGTCGCGCTTCTCGACTTGATCGATGACTTGTGCGGTATCTTGTGCGGTGACTTGTGCGGTATCTTGTGGGGTAATCTGCTCATCCGGATAGGGAAAAATAATCGTAAAAGTATCGCCAGAGCCGTCGCTTTCCCATATTGCTTGCGGATAACCTTGTTTTTTCAAATCTAAAATCGTGGTGCGATATCCCGTTCCTTTGGCCTCGGCCCAGCCGATATCGTAAAACACATCGGCAATCAAAGGATTGCGTAATTCCGAACCAGGCGAGCTGAATTTAGCCGGGTCTTTCAACGAATACCCGGGATTATAAAACTCAAGGCGATCGTTATACACGCGGATTTGGGAAGGCGAAGGATGAGAATAATTCTGGTGCATTAACAAATTACCTAAAGCCTCCCGTAGGGCTTTTCTAAACGGGTCGTCGTCAACAAGCTTCTGAGGATTTGTTACTCCCTGGCGGATAAACTTAGCGCCTTCCTGCCTGACACCTAAAACAATTTTACCGCCTTTAGTATTGGCAAAAGCCGAGATAGTTTTAACCAGCGAATCCGGGAGCTTATCGCCGGATTCTTTGAATTCAATTTTAAAAGACTCGAAAACTTTATTCACGTTCAATCCCTTCAATCAACCCTAAGTGAGTAGCGGTAAACTTCCTTATAAATTACGCGCAGCGGCCAGAAAACCGAATAAAAATAACGGGCGTTTAATTCCTCCCACTTCATATCCGTCGGATAAAATAATTTTTCTTTCAGACTTAAATCCTTTAAACTGTTTCCGGCCTTTGCCCTTGCCTCCTATTTCAAAAACAAAAGTTTCTTTATCCTGCAGCGTATAATCCGGAGTTTTTTCTCCCCGGGTGGATTTCAGGTAACCTATTTCAAATCCGGCGGCGCTGACTGCCTCGACAAAAAAATCTTCCCGTAATCCGCCAAAGCACTCTTCATATGGGCGGGACAAAAGACGATAAGGCAAGGCCATAACTATCTTCGGTTCTTTGAGCACGCCTGTGCCGTTAGGCATTACACGGCGCAAAATGAAAGCTTGTTCAAGTAATGCTGTATATTGCTCGGCTTTATATTTCGTAATACCCAAATTTCTTGATAAAGAAGAATAATTAATGCCATCAATACCTGATTTCCCGATAAAAGACACCAGTCTCCCGATGATATCTAATTCGTCCATAGATGCTTTTGAAACACGGGCTATATCCTTGTAAATCACCGTCTGCAAAATGTTTTCCAGGAGGGTTCGCGGAGCCGGTTCATCCAGCGCGAATGGCATCAACCCGCCCTGCATATAATCGCGGAAAAATTCCCCGCACTCCATAACTGACCGGTCAAAATGTCCGCTGACAATATCGTCAATCGTCAATGGAATAATCTGCCGGGCAAATCTAAAAAAAACATACTCCCGCAGTGAAAATGGGTATAGCGTCTTGATCTCCACCCGGCGCGAAAGATCATGGGCCGAGCGGTACAAAGCCAGAGCCATCGAACTGGTAAAGATCACCTTAACATCCAGAAAATCATAAATCTTTTTTAATTCCGCCTCAAACCCTGTACGCATATGAATCTCATCCAGAAGAAATATCTTTGCCTTCAACGTATTAGAAACAGTCTTGACAATTTCAAATACATCGCCGGCAAAGGTATCAAGCGAAAGGTAAAAAGTATCCGGGTGGTTTAAAGCAATTTGTTTAAGCAGGATAGTTTTTCCCGCGCCGCGCGGTCCGGCGATTCCAATAAAATGCCGACCATGCTCTATGCCGATATTTTCATAAAGGAACCGCTGCTTGGAGTATTTTTTCCCATCTTCGCGAGCAAGCCGGTCAAGCTCTATTAAAGGCGCTAAATCAATCATAATTCCTTCTTGTTATGTTTTATACGTATCTTTCTAATATAATATGCCATAATATACGCATTTAGTCAAATCATTTTACTAAATAGCTATCATTTAGTTAAATAAACTTACATATTAATATTATACACTTATTCCCACGTTATCATGACATTATTCCACTCGGGGAGAAAGAACAAGAGCTGTAAATACATATCTGCATTCTAACCCGGATACTTTATAAAGTGTTTTACCCACATTTTACACGTTGCTAATTCATCCTTATTATGTATCTTATATAATTATCCCAGACAAAATAAAAAAGAGGAGGAACTCCCGTAATGACTGGCTCTAAACCAGATCAACCAACTGTGAATTTGCGAAATTCACAGTTGGTTAATGGGAGAAAAAACATGGCTAAAAAGATACTGATCATTGATGATGATAAAGACATTGTTGAACTTCTGACCTATAATTTGGAAAAAACCGGCTTTAGTTGTACCGGCATTTTTGAAGGGAACAATGCTTTGGAACTCGCTAAATCAATTAAGCCTGATGTGATCTTGCTTGATTTGATGTTGCCGGGACTAAGCGGCTTAGACATTTTGCTTCTTCTGAAACGCAATATGCAGTTGTCTAAGACACCGGTAATAATCATCAGCGCTCTCAATCAAAAGGACCGGATCGTTAACTCCTATAAATTAGGAGCCAATGAATATGTGATCAAACCTTTTCATATCGCTGGCTTGGTCAATTTGATCAATAAAACCATAAAAAATCCGGTTAGCTATTTTACTTAGATTTAACCTACAGGTAATTTAGCGGTAATACGCAAGGAATATAATCTATTGAAAGGAGGCATTATTCAGGTTACATGGCAAGACAATATAAATAATTTCAAGGAGGAAGTAATGCGTAAGCTAGTAAAAATAATAACTGTAGTATGTTTGGTGCTAAATGTAAGCCAGTTTGCTTTTGCGGCCGCCGGTGACTGGACCTTTAGCGGAACCAACTGGTTAAGAACAAGAGCGATCAATAAAGACCTTCAGGGACCGCAGAAAGATACCACTAAAACCACTGATGCCGGGTTTTCCGTCGACCGGGGCTATGTCCGTTATGCTTACCAGTTTACGGATACGATCAAGGGACAATGTACCGTGGATTTCTTTTCCGCAAAAGGATCTGATTTCAAGGACGGTGCGGGCATTAAGCTCAAAGAAAGCTATGTTGACCTGCCAATAGGGATCCCCGAAGGAAAATTAACTTTCGGCCTGCAAAAAAATTATCTCGGGTTGATCTATGATTACGATTACCGTATTATCGAGAAGGAATTCATCGACAGGAACAGCATTGATGCCTCAGCGGATAATGGGCTGGTGCTGAATGGCTATTTCCCGCTTGGGTTCGGTACCTATGCCGTAGGCTTGTATAACGGCGAAGGCTACAAGAAGGCCCTTAGCCCGGATGTCAATACAGAGTTAGCCGCTGTCGCCGATGCCCGTTTCATCGTCATTCCCGGCCTAACCATAGGCGCCAGTTACAAACGTGACCTGCAGGGTACTGTCGCTGCTACTGGCAACAATGCCTATAATACTAATAACCTGCTGGTCGGCATGATCCGTACCGCTTACGGCTTTTTCGACATGTGGGGTGAATACATCAGCCAGAAAATAGATACCTACAGCACCAGTACCGGAAATTTCACTGCCCTTAAAAAGAAAGGATTTTCTCTGATGCCCTCTTACCAGCTAAATCCTGAGTGGACTGTTTTGGCCAGGTACGATAACTGGGATCCCAACACTAACGCAGCCAATGACAAAGTGAACACGATAATTGCCGGTGTAAATTACACTATTACCAAGGGTGTATTACTGCAACTGAATTATCAGCAGGACAAACCGGAGAACAGCGCCGCAGCAACAACTACTCAGTACCTGGCGCAGGTGGCCTGGAGTTTCTCTAGGGTATTCGTACAATAATAAAAAAGGAGAAAAAGATGAATAAAATAGTAAAAGTACTATGCTTGTTAAGTATCTTAAGTTTAATAGTAGGTGGATTGAGTGCGGGGCAAAAGTTGACTATGAGCGGGTCAACTACCGTCCTGCCGATTGCCCAGAAAGTAGCGGAAGAATTCATGAAAGTAAACCCTGCTGTTGATGTAAGCGTTCGTGGCGGCGGTTCGGGAGTCGGCATACAGGCGCTTATTAATGGCACTGTTGCTATCGGGTCCTCTTCCCGGGCAGCGAAAACCAAGGAAATAGCTACGGCCCGCAGTAAAGGGATCACTATGTACGCCAACGTCATTGCCAAAGACGGCATTTGCGTGATCGTCAATAAATCTAATACTATTAATGGTATCAACCTGGATATCCTCAAGAAAATATATGCCGGTGAGACCAATAAATGGAACGATGTCGGCGGCAGCGGCGGGACACTGGTAGTAGTTTCACGGGATACTGCCGGCGGCACCTATGAAGTATTTAATGAAAAGGTTTTAAAAGGCGCTAAGGTCAGGGAAGATGCCATGATGCTGGCATCCAATCAGGCGATCCTGACCACTGTGGCCAGCACACCCGGAGCCATTGGTTACATTGGATTAGGTTATGTGACTGATGAAGTAAAAGTTTTAGTTGTTAACGGGATCACCGCCACCAAAGAAACCGTAGTCAGCGGTAAGTATCCGATCAGCCGGCCGTTATATATGTATACTAACGGCGCGCCTAAGGGCGTAGCTAAGCAATTCCTGGATTATATCCTTAGCCCGACAGGCCAGAAGTTAATCGAAGAAGTAGGTTTTATCGCGGTAAAGTAAACATATTATTCCATATGTTTACACCCCGGCTAAAAGCACTGCGGACTTATAGTCCCGGTGCTTTTAGCCTATAATTCAAAGGAACTATAATGACCCTAAAGAAGAAAAAAGACAAATTTTTAGAGTGGCTCTTCCTGTTTTTTGCTTTCCTCTCTAATGTTTTCCTGATTGGGATCATAATCATTCTATTTAAAGAAGGCCTGCCCCTTTTTAAAGATGTAAAAGCGGCAGACTTTTTATTCGGCAGGCACTGGTATCCCACGTTTGAACCGCCGGAATTCGGCGCTTTGCCTTTGATCCTGGGATCATTATGGGTCACTATCGGCTCGATATTAGTGGCTGTCCCGCTGGGCCTTGGAGCCGCCATTTACATATCAGAAATTGCTTCCTCGCGTATGAGAGAGATATTGAAACCTACGGTCGAAGTCCTGGCCGGTATCCCCTCCGTAGTGCTGGGCTTTTTCGGCATGGTAGTAGTCGCTCCTTTTCTGCAGAATGTTTTCAAACTACCCACTGGGCTTAATGCTTTGAATGCTTCTATTTTATTAGGTATCATGGCTATTCCAACTATTACCAGCATCTCTGAAGATTGTATTTCCGCGGTACCGCGTAGTTTCAAAGAAGCTTCGTATGCTCTCGGAGCCAATAAATGGGAAACCATTATCAAAGTAACTGTCCCGGCTGCTTTCTCCGGTATAAGTTCAGCCGTAATCCTGGGTATGGGCCGGGCTATCGGCGAAACCATGACTGTCCTTATGGTCGCCGGTGGATCAGCTGTTATTCCGCACTCATTCCTGCAGCCAGTGCGGACCATGACCGCTACCATAGCCGCGGAAATGGGCGAAACTGCAATTGGCAGCGATCATTATTACTCCCTTTTTGCTATTGCGATAGTACTTTTTATTCTGACTCTTATTTTTAATATTATTGCCGATCTAATTGCCCAACGCTTCAGGAAAAGGATCGTATAGTGACTAAGATGAATTATCGCGCCTGGCGGGAAATTAAACAACAAATTGGCTTTACTGTTTTAAGGACCTCAGCTCTTATTATTTTTATTATCTTAGGTATATTGCTTTACTTTATAGTGAGTCGCGGAATTAAGGTCATCAATTGGGGTTTTTTAACTAAAATGCCGGAAAACGGCATGACTGCCGGAGGGATATTTCCGGCTATACTCGGAACCTTTTATTTGACTATGGGCGCCATTATTTTTGCCTTACCACTGGGTATAATGGCGGCCATTTATATGACTGAATACGCCACTCAGGGTAAAATCATTCGCATAATACGGGTAGGTATCAGCAATCTGGCCAGCGTTCCTTCCATTGTATTTGGTTTGTTCGGCTTGGCTTTATTCGTCAATTATTTTAAATTCGGGGTTTCTATACTCTCCGGCAGCCTCACCTTGGGCATCATGATATTACCGGTGATCATCCGGGCTAGTGAAGAAGCATTACTATTAGTACCCAATGGTTTTCGCGAAGCTTCTCTGGCCCTGGGTGCTACCAAGTGGCAGACTATCTATAAAATAGTACTGCCTAATGCTGTCGGCGGTATTCTTACCGGGGCCATTCTCGGAGTCGGCCGGGTAGCCGGCGAAACTGCTCCAATTCTTTTTACAGCGGCAACCTTTTATATCAGAAAATTACCTAATTCCATTTTCAGCGAGGTTATGGCCTTACCTTATCATATATACGCCTTGATGACTGAAGGCAGTCATCCTAAAGAACAAAAAGCCATTGCTTACGGCGCTTCCTTGGTGCTTATTATCATGGTGTTGGGGATAAACCTGCTGGCTATTGCAATCCGCAATCATTACAGGAGGAAAAAGAAGTGGTAAATAGTGTCACCAACCGTATGGAAGTAAAAAACCTGAATTTTTACTATGGCCAGAACCTGGCGCTGAAGAATATCAATATGGGCATTGAAAATAATAAGGTGACTGCCGTCATCGGCCCGTCTGGTTGCGGCAAATCCACCTTTATCCGCATCTTGAACCGGATGAATGATATCATAGTTGGCTGCAGGGTTGAGGGCGAGATACTCCTGGACGGGCAGAATATTTATTCCCCGGAAGTAGATGTAGTAGATATCCGCCGCAAGATCGGCATGGTTTTCCAAAAATCCAATCCTTTTCCTAAATCAATATTTGATAATATTGCCTATGGCCTGCGTATTAATGGCCTTACTAACAAGGGAGAGACTATTGACCGGGTGGAAATGAGCCTGAAAAATTCAGCTCTCTGGGAAGAAGTGCGGGATCGGCTGAATGATAATGCTTTTGAGCTGTCAGGAGGGCAACAGCAAAGATTATGCATCGCCCGGGCCCTGGCCATTGAGCCAGAAGTGATCTTGTTTGACGAACCTTGCTCTGCCCTGGACCCTATCTCCACGGCTAAGATCGAGGACCTGATCCATAAACTCAAAGAAAAATATACCATTGCCATAGTCACCCACAATATGCAGCAGGCAGCGCGAATTTCTGATTACACTGGTTTCTTTTTATTGGGAGAATTGATCGAATTCGATAAGACGGAAAAAATATTTACCAATCCGTCCAAAAAGGAAACTGAGGACTATATCACCGGCCGATTTGGATGATATATATTCCTTGAAACGATGCGTAGATTTTGCTATACTTAGTTTATGCGAAAAATAATGTTAGTCTTTTTTTTATGTCTGCTTGCACTGGCCGGCTGCGGCCGCACCGAACAGCAGAAAGGTATCACTGTTGCCGGGTCAACCAGTGTCCAGCCTTTTGCCGATAAATGGGCCGAAGTCTATATGGAAGAGCACCCTGACCGGGTGGTCAATGTCCAGGGTGGCGGGTCCAGCGCCGGTATCCAGGCCACTAAAAGCGGAGTGGCCCAGATCGGCACTTCTTCCCGGGAACTTAAACCTGAGGAAAAGGATCTGCATGAGATCGTGGTAGCCAGAGATGGATTAGCAATCATTGTTCATCCCACTAATTCCATTAATAATCTTGCTGTTGAACAGGTGAAAGCTATTTTTGCCGGCAATATCCGCAACTGGAAAGAGATCGGCGGCAATGATACGGCTATTACTGTGGTCACCAGAGAAGAAGGTTCCGGGACCCGCGGCGCTTTTCAAGAAATGGTATTAAAGAAACAGCGTGTTTATAAAGGAGCTATTGTTCAGGATTCCAATGGCACGGTCAGGGAAATAATCGCGGGCGATCCTTATGCCATTGGCTATATTTCCCTGGGCCTGGTCAATGATAAAGTTAAGGCTTTGCATCTGGACGGAATAGAACCCGCTGAAAATAATATCCTTTTAAAAAAATACAAATTAGTCCGGCCGTTCCTATTCGTGACCAAAGACGTACCTTCCGGAGAAAGCAGTGATTTTATTGATTTTGTGCTCTCCAAAGAGGGACAGCTCTTAATCCAAGAGGAAGGATTGATCACCGCTAAATGAATTCACTGGAAAGAAATGAAAAAATAACCCAGGCAACCCTGATGATAATCGCCTTTTCCGCGGTTTCCATATTAGCTATAATAACTGTCTTTATTTTTATAGAAGGCCTCCCTATTATGTTCAAATATGGTTTTAGTAAATTTCTGCTGGGGTTGGACTGGTCTCCTACAGAGCAGAGTTTTGGACTATTACCCATGATCATTGGTTCAGTCATGGTTACCCTTGGTGCGCTTATCATCGGTGTTCCTTTCGGGCTGGCCTGTGCTATTTTCCTGACTGAATTTTCCTCCAAGCGCTTACGCGAGATCATTAAACCGATCATTGAATTGCTGGCCGGCATTCCCTCTGTGGTTTACGGATTTATGGGGGTAGTAATATTAGTGCCCTTTATCAGAGAAACACTAGGCGGGCCCGGATTTTCAGTCTTGGCTGCCTCTATTATCTTGGGGATCATGATCCTGCCCACAATTATCAGTATTTCTATTGACTCTTTACAGGCAGTCCCGCGCAGTTACCGGGAAGGTTCTATTGCTTTAGGCGCCACTAAATGGCAAACAACTAAGATGGTTACCTTACCGGCAGCCAAATCCGGTATTATCGCCAGTATTATTCTGGGTATGGGCCGCGCCATCGGCGAGACTATGGCCGTGATCATGATCGCCGGAAACGCTATCAGTATTCCCCATTCTATTTTGGACCCGGTCAGAACGCTAACCTCTAACATTGCTTTGGAAATGAGCTATGCCAGCGGGGAACACCGCCAAGCCTTATTTGCTACCGGGGTTATCCTGTTTATTATCATTATGATCTTGAATACGATAGCCAACATAACCTCCAGTAAAAGGAAAGCCTAAATGTATATCAACCCGAGACTTGAACAAAGGATCGTGCAGGTAATTCTCTGGCTTTTTACTTTAATCACTATTTTTATCTTATTTTTCATTATCTTCTATATTCTAAAAAAAGGACTGCCGGTTGTCAATTATAGCTTCCTTACAGCTAATCCAACGGATATGGGCAAAGGCGGAGGTATATTTCCTACTATTATAGGGACTATTGTTCTCACCCTGGCAGCTATCCTGATCGCTACACCGTTAGGCGTAGGCACATCCATTTACTTGACCGAATATACAAGAGAAAACAAGATCACCAGAGTGATTCGCTTTGGCTCTGAGTGCCTGGCGGGTATTCCTTCAATTATATTTGGATTGTTCGGTTTTATTTTATTTGTGACCAAATTAAAAATGGGCTGGTCCATATTGAGCGGCAGCCTGACACTAGCTTTCATGCTCCTGCCAACTATCATCAGGACCAGTGAAGAAGCTATCAAAGCAGTGCCCTATAGTTTTCGGGAGGTCAGTTATTCACTGGGCAGCACTAAATGGCAGACTGTCACCAAGGTGGTCCTTCCCTCTGCCCTGCCAGGTATCCTGACCGGAATAATCTTAAGCGTGGGCCGCAGTATCGGCGAGACGGCCGCAGTTATTTTTACCGCAGGCAGTGCTTTACGACTACCTACTTCTCTTTTCTCTTCATCCAGGACCATGGCTGTACATTTCTATATCCTGGCCAGGGAGGGTATTTCCATGCCTAATGCCTATGGGACAGCGGCAATCCTGATCATTACTATTTTAATTATTAATATTATTTCATACCAGTTGATGCATAAATTCATGAAGAAATATTCTTAAGGGACCATGACATGGATATCACTATCAAAGCAAATAATTTCAGCCACTATTTCGGCGCGAACCAGACGCTGAAAAAGATAAATCTGGATGTTTACCAGAATGAGATACTGGGTATAATCGGCCCGGCTGGCAGCGGCAAATCAACATTCCTGCGTTCGTTGAACCGGCTGAATGACCTCGTTCCCGGCTCCCGCGTAGCAGGTACCTTGACGATAGATGGCCAGGATATTTACGCTCCGGATATGAGCCTGATAGAACTGCGCCGCAAACTCGGCATGGTTTTTGCTACACCGACTCCCCTGCCCCGTTCTATTTATGAGAATGTAGCTTTCGGTCCTAAAATGGCCGGCCTACACAATAAAGTAAAACTGCATGAGTTGGTGACTGATTGCTTAAATAAGACTACCTTATTGGACGAAGTAAAGGATAGGCTTGATCTTAGCGCCTTAAAACTCTCCGGGGGGCAACAGCAAAGGCTATGTATAGCTAGAATACTGGCTCTGCAACCAGAGTTTATCCTGCTTGACGAACCATGCTCCGGGCTGGACCCGATATCCACTATGAAAATAGAAGAATCCCTGCGCCAGTTAAAAAAAGACTACACTATTATTTTAGTCACTAATAATACCAAACAGGCTGCCAGGGTAGCTGACCGCACCGCCTTTTTCCTGGACGGAGAGATGATCGAGATCGGCCCGACTGAAAAGGTTTTCACTGCTCCAGTTGACCAACGCACCAATGATTATATAGTAGGAAGATTCGGTTAAATACAGTAGCCAGTCGCTAGTATCTAGTCGCTAGTTTTAGAATCAGCTTCTAGTCGCTAGTGGCTAGTATCTAGTAAAAATCTTTAAAACTAGCAACCAGTACCTAGTAACTAGCGACCGTATTTAGACTAGCGACCAGAAACCAGCGACCAGCGACAGGATTAAAATGAGTATAATAGAAGTAAATAAATTATCATTATTCTACGGCAATTTTCAGGCCTTGAAGAATATCGACCTGAACATTGAGAAGCAAAAGATCACGGCCTTGATCGGGCCTTCTGGCTGCGGCAAATCTACTTTTTTAAGATGCCTGAACCGGATGAATGACCTGATAGATGATGTGCGCATAACCGGTTCGGTCAAAATAGACAATAAAGATATCTATCATAATGGCTTTGACTTGCTGGAATTACGCAAGAATGTCGGCATGGTATTCCAAAGGCCCAATCCATTCCCCCTAAGTATTTATGAAAATGTGGTCTATGGTTTACGGGTGCATGGTATCCTGGACAAGAAGATCATGGAAGAAAAACTGCAGTGGAGCCTGGAATCAGTGCATCTCTGGGATGAGGTAAAGGATAAACTGGAAGCTAACGCCCTCAGCCTTTCCGGGGAACAGCAACAGCGGCTCTGCATCGCCAGACTCACAGTCGTAGAGCCGGAGGTACTGCTAATGGACGAACCCTGCTCGGCACTGGATCCTATGTCCACCGCTAAGATCGAAGAACTGATGTACGAACTAAAAAAACAGTATACGATAATCATTGTTACTCATAATATGCAACAAGCAGCACGGGTATCTGAATATACGGGATACTTCTTATTGGGTGACCTGGTAGAGTTTGGCGAAACCACCCAGATATTCACCAGCCCTAAAGACAGCCGGACAGAAGATTATCTCACCGGAAGATTTGGCTAATAGTAATAAAATACGCATATAGCTTATAGCAAATGGCTTATAGGTAAAACATTTTTGTTTTTGCCATACGCTAATAGCCATACGCCATAAGCAAATTTGGGGGGAATGTATGCAACGGCATTTTGACGAAGAATTAGCAGACCTTGGCAATGAAGTTTTGCGCATGGGCAGTTTAACTGAAGAATCGATTTTTAAATCAGTTGAATCTCTAAAAGCTCGTAGCGTTGAACAGGCCAACCAGGTAATAACCGAAGACAAAAAGATCGACGAGCTGGAACTGGCTATTGATGAAAAATGCCTGGATCTGCTGGCGTTACACCAGCCGATGGCTATTGACCTGCGTTTTATTACCATGACCATGAAGATTTGCACTGACCTGGAAAGGATAGCCGACCTGGCCGTGGATATTGCCCAGCGGACATTAGAAATAGCCGCTAAGCCCCAGCTTAAACCATTGATCGATATTCCCAAACTAGCTAACCTGGCCCAGAATATGGTGAAAGAAGCTATCGATGCCTTTGTCCGCAAAGATGTTGAGTTGGCCAAGAAAGTGATCTTACGCGATCCGGAAGCTGATGCCTTGCGTAACCTGGTCCAATCAGAGCTGATCAACGACTATATTGCCAAAGATGGCTCCACTGCCCCGCGAGCTGTGGCTTTATTGTTGGTGGCGCGCCATTTGGAAAGGATCTGCGACCACACCACTAACATTGCTGAAGATGTCATCTATATGGTTGAGGGAAAAGTGGTAAAACATCACCTTGATACTCTGGAGCCTTGACAATATTTGTCTTTTTACCTATTTACAGCAGAACTTAATTCTGCTATCATATAATCAATAAATAAGTTCTAATCTGTGTAATCTTTATTTGCAATCTGTGTAATCGTATTTAAAGGGAGGCAGAAAAGTGAAGAATATTGCAAAATGGCTGTTGGCAGGTGTAGTAGTAGCAACTGTTTCCTATTTTGTTAACGCCCTTTTTACTATTCTCTTCAAAAATTTCTATAACCAGACCCCGGAATTACTCAGGCCTTTAAGCAATGTCTGGCTCGTACAGACTTTACTGGGAAATTTTTCCAGCGGGCTTATCTATGCACTGATGTTTACCGTATTACAACATGGGATCCCGGGCAAGGGAATAACGAAGGGATTCTTTCTGGGGATATTATTGTGGGCTATTACCGTACCGCCGATGCTGATCACTTATAATACTAATGTAGACACAAGACTTATTCTCTCCTGGCTGCTCACCGGACTTATAGCTACGCCGCTGGCTTGTATTGCGGTTGTTATCATTTATGAGAAGATCACTGACCCGGAAATTAAATAATTAGTCCTGTTTGGATAAGGATATCATTCTATCAAGAGCCAGTCTGGCTTTACTGCAGACTGGCTCTTCTACTTTTACCTGGTAGAGCATATCCTGCAACGACCAATATAATTTTTCCAGGGTTATTAATTTCATATTAGGGCATACGGACTGAGGATTTGCCGGATAAAATAGTTTATCCG
This sequence comes from uncultured Clostridia bacterium, assembly GCA_964517965.1. Classification (GTDB taxonomy): domain Bacteria; phylum CAYTYR01; class UBA6262; order UBA6262; family UBA6262; genus UBA6262. The sequence goes on along the minus strand of CAZFDO010000011.1, from coordinate 5,367 downwards.
GATTTTCTTTTTTCAGCCGGTACAGCATACCGACTTCTGTAGCTACGATTATCTCCCGGGCTTCTGTCTCCCTAGCAAACTTGCTCATGCCGCTGGTGGAAACTACCGCATTGGCGAGCTTTACCACCTCGGTCCGACATTCCGGATGGGCCATCACTAAGGCCTCCGGATGTAACCTCTTCATTTTTAGGATATCCTCACTCGTAATACGGATATGGGTGGGACAATATCCTTCCCAAATAATGAATTTTTTATTCGCTGCTTTGCCCTGAATATAACTTCCTAAATATTTGTCCGGTATGAAGATGATCTCCTTGGTGTCTTTCAGGGAATTGACTATTTTCAGGGCATTAGAGCTGGTACAGCAGACATCGCTTTCCGCTTTTACGGCGGCGCTGGAATTGACATAACAGACTACTTTAGCCTGAGGATGCTGTTTTTTGAGTTCTTTGATGTTTTCCGCATTGATCATACCAGCCATTGGACAGCCAGCGCTGTGATCAGGTATCAGGATGGTTTTTTTGGGCGAAATGATAGCCGCAGTCTCAGCCATAAAATAGACCCCGCAGAAAACAATTATTTCCGCATCAGTTTCACTGGCCTTGATACTTAACTCCAGCGAGTCTCCCACGAAATCAGCTACATCTTGTATCTCCGGCAACTGATAATTATGGGCTAAAATAACTGCCTTTTTGCGTTTAGCCATATCTTTTATTTCCTGGATCAATCGCAGTGTGGACATGCTTCCCCTCTGATAATTAGTAACCCCCGCTCCGATGTTACATCGGAGCGGGGTAATCCTGCCCAGCAGCTTAATGCTACCGGGCTACTTTCGTTTTCCGCCACAGCAATGCGCTGTCGGACGCAGGAAATACTTTCTAGAAACTCTCGCTATCATATTTCATCACCCCCTATTGGTAAAAAATACAATATCAAATATGCAATATCAAAATTTAGGTAATTTTTATTGATTTATTAAATTTGATCTGTGATTTAGATATTTGCATTTCTATTTTTGATTTTTCTTCATTATACTGCTTCTACTTTTTTTACTTCCGGGACATCTTCCTTCAGGGTCCGCTCAATGCCGTTCTTCAGCGTCATGGTAGCCATGGGACACCCCATACAAGCGCCGAGCAATCTTACTTTGACCACCCCTTGTTTTTCATCAATATCTACCAGCTCCACACTGCTGCCATCTGCGCCCAGCATTTTAGCTATCTTCTCCAGACTCTTTAGTACCTTCTCTTTCATGGTCAATACCTCCTTAGTTATTTTTTCTTATACAACGGTGACATTTCTCTCAGTTTCTGAACAATTCTTGGTAATGCTTCCAACAAATATTCAACATCTTCGTCAGTATTAAGCCGGCCTACGCTAAAGCGCAGGCTGCTATGCGCAACTTCCGGGCTAACCCCGATAGCTTTTATAACATGCGAAGATTCCAATGAACCGCTGGAACAGGCCGAGCCTGTGGAGGCAGCGATCCCCTCCAGGTCCAGGTTTAGCAGCATTGACTCCCCTTCCACATATTTCAGGGTTACATTAACATTATTGGGTAACCGTTTAGTCGGGTGACCGTTCAACTGGGATTCATCGATCTTTTCCAGTATGCCCTTGATCAATTTATCACGCAGGATAGTCACATGCTGGTGTCGCTCCTGTTTTTCCTGATGAGCCAGTTCTACGGCTTTAGCAAAACCAACTATCCCCGGCACATTTTCCGTCGATGCGCGCCGCTTTCTCTCCTGCTCCCCGCCATGCAGATACGGCAGAATGCGCACGCCTTTCCTTACATAAAGCAATCCCACGCCCTTAGGACCGTATAACTTGTGAGCGCTGGCGCTTAGCAAGTCTATATTATCCTTTTCCACATCCAGATCCAGACTGCCGAAGGTCTGTACCGCATCGGTATGGAAATAGATACCCTTAGCCCTGGCTATTTTTCCTATTCCGGCAATAGGCTCAATGGTCCCGATCTCGTTATTCGCATGCATCACGGAAATTAATATTGTTTCCGGAGTAATGGCTTTTATAATATCTTTCAAGTCCACCAAACCGTTTTTATCTACCGGCACATAGGTAACTTTAGCGCCCCTGTGCCTTTCCAGGAATTTACAAGTCTCTAAAACCGCATGATGTTCAATAGCGGTAGTAATAATATGATTACCTTTTTTAGCATTGGCCTCAAAGACCCCGATCAGGGCAAAATTATCCGCTTCTGTGCCGCCGCTGGTAAAAACGATTTCCTCACTTTTGGCATTAATATGTTTAGCGATCAGATCCCGGGCATTAGTTATCGCTGCTTTCGCTTCCTGCCCAAAAGCGTGAATACTGGATGGATTGCCATAAACCGTATCCAGGTAAGGCTGCATCGCCTTGATCACTTCCGGATGTACCGGAGTAGTCGCAGCATAATCAAAGTAACGTCTTTTTAAATCCATAGGTTCACCTCATAAGATCGTGTAAAGTCCGTTCATTCAATACTTTATTCACTGCTTCATGTAGCTCTACCCAAACCGGCCGGGTCAGGCATTCCTTGATCCGGCGGCAACATTTATCCCTGGCATTCTTTGTACAAGAGATCAATTGGACCGGACCTTCCACTGCTTTTACGATATCCAGTATCTTGACCTGCCTTGGATCTTTCTTTAATACAAACCCGCCATTCGTTCCCCGCATACTTTCCACTAATCCATTTTTTCTTAACTTAACCAGCAGTTGCTGTAGATAAAATTTAGGTATACGTTGCTTCTGATAGATTTCCTGTACTGACATTGGAGCCTGGCCATAGTGTTGACCTAACTCTACCATAGCTAATAATCCATATCGGCAACCGGTTGATATCTTCAGCATTTTAGTATCCTCTATGTCCTATTATACTATATATGACTATATTTGTCAAGTATTATTTAAAAATCTCTTTAAAACCACTTAATTATGAGCAGAAACCTCTAATTACGGAGATTCAAGACAAGATTACAGCGATTTTGCTAATCTGCAATCTCACTTTTAATCACTGCCTGTCTCATATTGCCTGGTCGTTCTTTGCGCCGGTACGAACACTGACTACCTTTTCTATATCAACCATAAATATCTTGCCGTCTCCTTTTCTCCCGGTACGCACAGTTTCTTGAATAGTTTTAACTATTCTCTCGGCATCTTTATCTGAACAAATAATTTCAAGCTTTATTTTCGGCGTAAAATCTACCACAGATTCGCGCGAATGATGCGGATAAGATTCGTCTTTTTCTTTCCCAAAACCTCTTGCGTCTAATACAGTCATTCCGTGAATATGGATTATGTGTAACGTATCGGTTACCTTCTGAAGCATAAATGGCTGAATATAAGCTTCAATCTTTTTCATACTCATTCCCTCCTCTTCTAAAATTCTATTTCTTCTTTTTCAAACCAGCCGTATAGCGCAGGCAGAACTAGCAAGGTAAGACACCATGATGAGATGAGTCCTCCTAATATGACAACCGCTAAAGGCTTTTGTATTTCTGCCCCAGGCCCGCTTGCCCATACAAGAGGAAGCAAACCAAACATGGTAGTCAGTGTTGTTAAAAGAAGCGGCCTTAATCGCAATTCACATCCTTTTTTAATTGCTTCATTCAACCCTAATCCTTCTCTCCTCAATTGAGAAAAGAACGTAACTAAAACAATTCCATTCGCAACTGCGGCCCCAAAAAGAGCGATGAATCCGACTACCGCTGAGACGCTCAATGTTATTTTAAACAACAGAACAAGGAATATTCCGCCAACGAGAGCAAAGGGAAGATTAAGCATAACCAAAAACGCCGGCCGCATTGAGCCAAAAGCCGAAAAAAGCATAACGAAAATCACCAGGATAACAATCGGCACAATAATCGAAAGCGTATTCATCGCTCTTTCCTGATTTTCAAACTGGCCGCCCCATATTAAAAAGTAGTTCGTCGGCAGACCTTTTTCTATACTGGCTATCTTTTCCTTGGCCTCTTTAACAAAACTTCCGATATCCCTACCCCTCACATTACACTCAACAACCACTCTGCGCGCTCCGTTTTCACGGCTTATTTGCGCTGGAACTTCGTTGATGGTAATTTTTGCCAATTGAGCCAGCGGTATCTTCACTCCGGAAGGAGAAGAGATCAGAATATTGCTGATACTCTTTTCATCCGCCCTCCTTTCCTCGGGAAACCTTACTAAAATGCCAAACCGTTTGTCTTCCTCGAACAGCATTGTAGCAACTTTCCCACCAATCGCCGTTTCCACAATTTCATTGATATCGCTGACATTAATGCCATGCCTGGCAATGGCCTTACGATCTATATCTATATCCATCTGAAGGAATCCGGCTATCTGCTCTAATTTCACATCCGCCGCCCCCCTTATATCGGAAATAACGTGCTCTATTTCTTCTGCTTTCTCGCCTAACACCTCTAGGTCATATCCGAAAATCTTTACCGCCACATCCGATTTAACGCCAGAAATAAGCTCATTCACCCTTAAAGCTATCGGTTGGGTAAAATTAAGTTTAATCCCAGGAATAACGCTTAGCTTCTTGTCTATCTGCTCAATCAATTCCTGCTTAGAACGCGCCTTCCAATATTTTTTTGGTTTCAGCATAATGAAGACATCGTTCTGTTCAGGCCCCATAGGGTCTTCCGCGATCTCAGCTCGGCCAGTCTTTGTCACCACTGTCTTTACCTCGGGGAATTCTAAAAGTATTTTTTCCGCCAACTCACCGACATGCTTCGACTCTTCTAAAGATGCCGTGGGGAACTTAACGATATTAATAGCTATAGAACCTTCATCCAAATACGGCAGGAATTCTGTGCCGATAAACTTAAAACCTATTACTGCGGACATGAATATAATCACCGAAATAACCGCAACGGGTTTTTTGTGTTTTAATACGTTATCTAATATTGGCAGATAAACCTTTTTTACTTGCTTTATCCAAAAGTTGTCTTCTTCGATTTTGGCCGGCTTAAGAAAGTAGGAACAGAGAACCGGCGTAGCTGTCAAAGAAACCAGAAGAGAGCCAAGCATAGCAAAAATAATAGTTAAGGCTAGCGGCTTAAACATCTTCCCCTCTATTGCCTGAAGGCTAAATAGCGGCAAAAAAACGACTATGATGATCAAAACAGCAAATAGAATCGGAGCGGCAACCTCCTTTGTCGCTTCAAAACAAACGCCTATTTTATCTTTCAGCGTCTTTTTCTCGGATAAATGCCGGAAAACATTCTCACCGACAACAATATTGGCATCGACAATCATACCCAGAGCCACTGCCAATCCTCCGAGAGACATAAGGTTTGCCGACAGCCCTGTCATTTTCATGGCGATAAAACAAATGAGCGCTGATAAAGGCAGGGAAAAACA
>CAZFDO010000010.1:0-20756 GCA_964517965.1 uncultured Clostridia bacterium | reverse complement strand
TTGGTCTGTCCAGTTTTCAACTTTAATTAGTCCAGTTTTCAATTTTAGCTAACAGAGAAGATGTATATTGCTACTTTAACAATACCACCTTAAACGTCTTTTTTGCCCCACCGCAATTAAGGAACACTATATAGACCCCGCTGGCTGTTTTGATATCAGAATTGTTCCGGCCATCCCAGTTGATACGGTTCATTCCCTTTTGGGCGTATTGCCCTGCGGCAGGCATTTCCCAGCTTCTCACCATTTCCCCTACTATATTATAGATAGCGATGGTTACTTCGGCATCATTTTCCAAATAGTACTGAATGGTCAGAGTCTGCTGATTGGGATTGAACGGATTAGGATAGCAGAAGAAGGCTTCACTCGGGTCAAGCGGCAGGTCCATTTGGAAAATGCTGCTGCCAACGGTGAAAGTATCCATTTTCGAACCGATGATAATGTTCCTGGAGGCGTCAAAGATGCTTCGGATCGTAGGATATCGATAGCTGGAATAACTGGTAATACAATAGTAATCCCCGCTATTGGCTACAAAACCATAGGAACCGTCAAGCCCTGCTGTTTGCGGATTAGCATCTGTGGCTGCGATGTCTATGCCTGGCTGCGCTAAGATGCCATCAAACCGGTACAGAGAAACACTGGCTCCAGCCAGGGCATTATTGGTCTTGGCGTCAAAAACAATGCCTAACGGAGTGGCTACATTGACTACCAAGATACTGGAACGGGCGCCGTTGGCAGTGACCATAAACCTATTGGCCCCGGGAATAAGATAAGCCTGATAATCAGCTGCGGCAAATGTGAAATTTCCATTGGCATCAGCCGTGGTTGTCGCTAACAGTTCGTAATTGTATGTATTATCGCTGAAACTAGAAACTAATGAGGCTGAGGATAAAATAGTCAAAGCTGAGAGTTTTAAAAGATTTACCGAAGCGCCAGGAGTGCTTTTGCCGGAGATGGCAGGAACAGTACCGATAATAGTATCCCCTGTTACCAAGGAAAGGATCTCCGGGGCTTGCCCTCCAGTAAGTGACACTGTAAGATCGATAGACTGACCCTGAATGGTATCTATATATGCAGTCAGTGAATTGGCGCCGGCAGCTATGGGAGTGGAAACGAGAGCAAAGTAATTACCCGAACTGTCCACCTGGGTAGAAGCGACGCTTAGGCCATCCTTATCTTTCAAAGTAACGAGAGCTTGGACACCGCCTTTACCGAGAATGACCGGTGTTGTATTGACTGTTGTGCCAGAAACAGGATTATCAATGGTTAGGGAAACAAATTTCCATTCACCGGCATTGTTGCCGGAATCAACAGAATGATAGCAATTGATAATATTGACAGGCGCATTACTGTCTTTGATATCAACAAAATCAATATGCTGGGTATGATTCCTAATATTAATTCCCCAGCGAGAACCAGTAGTTAGAGCACGTAAGAGTATATTGTTTGCTGCGGTACCTGCCAGGGTAAGTGTACCAGTGATTGTCTGCTCTTTCCCAGATTCAAAACTGAGTTTCTTGCCCGCAGTTGTGCACGTAAAATTATAAAAGGTATTAGTCCCGGTTATGGTTGAAGTCCCCGTGCCAGTAAAGGTAATATTGGTCGTTCCCGGAACATAGGTTCCTGAGTTGAGCCAACTGCCGTTCAACGTTATACCTACAGACCCGGCTGAAGTATCCAGAGTTGCGGTGTTGGCAATGGTCAATGACCCGGCAATCCCTATTTCTTCACTAAGCGCCAAAGTCACTGCTTCCCCGGATTCTATGATTACACTAGCGAAAACAGTTGATAGTTGACTGTTGATAGTTGATAGAAAAAGCAGGATTAAAATCAATTTTGACTTATGGAGCTTCATTCGGAACTCCGGTTACTTTTTTGACAATTCTGCTACTTTCTTTTTCAGTTCGTCGATCTGTGCCTGTTGTTCCTGTATGGCTTTTACTAATACCGGCACGAGTTTATTGTAGTCCATACTCCAAATTCCTTTACTTTCATCAGCTGGTCTGCTTACCGCTTCCGGGACAATTTCATAAGTCTCTTGGGCGATAAGACCTATGGTGTCTATCCCTTTTCCTAAAATCAATTTACCATTTTTAAATGTTGAAGAATGGTGAATATATTTTTTTGGCTGAAGTTTCAACACTTGAGCTAACCCATATCCAATGGGTTGTTGATTCGTTTTCACTCTTGAATCCGAACCTGTTTCCCAGGCATTGCCTTTTGCCTTTTTAGTGGGATCATTTGGCAATTCCAGCGCGTAGTTGTCTTCAATTGTCGCACCGGCAATACCGACTTTACCGGCATACAAAGCGCCTGCTGAATCAGTATAGATATCGCCCCACTGGTTAATATACGCAGTGCGGGAATTGGCAGAGTTGGTAAAGTTCACTATATTACGGGCGCTGGCTTCGGTAATGGTGAAAGCCGCGTCTATAGAACGCAAGCCATTTGTATAAAGCGAACCTGCGGCGTCTATATACAAGTCACCCCATTGATTCACATAACTAGTGCGACTATTAGTGGTATTGTTAAAATTGATATTACCTGTTCCAGATGGCCTTAAATTAATATCCTGATTCGTTCCTCCGGCAATAAAGGTCAGAGCAGTCGTCCCGGTGATAGAACCAGTGCTGGTGCCGGTGCCGCCATCTGCAACAGCGACATCTGTCCCCCCCGGAGTATAGCCGCTGCCGCCGCCAGCCAGGCTGTCCAAGGTCGTCCAGGTAGATTCATCTTCATCGCGATATTCCAGCTCGCCGGAACTGCTGATGCGGATAGCCGGATCGTTGGTATAATGCCCTTTCCAATAGATGCCGGTCAGGTTACTCGTTGTCGACAGGGAAAGGTAATGGACAGTATCAGTAGAAGGCTGGATATTGATCGCCCCTTCGCTGTTAGTGATATTACCTTCACCAGTATCAAGTTTTTGCAGAGTCAGGGTTTTTTCATCCTGATCACGCATGATGACCTGCGGTGAATCACCAGTGTCGTCATCTGTGGTGATATCTTTGTTTGAGGTCAAAGCCCACACGCCGGGCGGCAAAAGAAATACCCCGCATAAAATAATCAAAAAAAACATAATAAGCTTTTTTCGCATAAAAACCCTCCCTATTTATATAATCTGTGTAATCTCTTTTTAAATCGGTGTAATCGTTTTACCTAGAAGTACATTTTGAGCGTAGCGAGTGTCCGGTTGTCATCATAAGGTGTGCCGGTAGGTTCATCACCGAGATGCGAGTATTGGGTGTGCGTATATTCCATGGTTAGGACAATATTTTTCAGGAAATAATGTTCACCGCGCAAAGACAGCGAATGATTACTGATGGTTTCTTCCAAGCCGCGGTCCCAGCCGTTCCACAGGCTGTATTTAGTATAAATATTGGTCTTATTGGAGAGGCGGCTGGCGACATACAGGTTGGTGATCGTTACTTTAAAATTGCGATAGGTGCTGAAACCATAGCGGTCATCAGTATGATAATTATAATCATTTAAATATTCTTTGCCGAAATATATTTCTATTCCGTTATAAGCTTTATGGCCGATCTCCCAGCGGCTGGAGTAACGGTAATAATCAACGTTGGCTATGCGTTTCAAATCCAGGTACCCGCCGGAGAGAATGAAATCAAACAGTTCCTGGCTGGCATTGACGTTATAGCTTTTTTGGTTGCCGTTGTCGTTATCGAAATTCTTGCGGTCAAAACGCCACCGCGGCAGGAAATGATCATCCATATTGCGATACTCAAAATTGATATTAGCTCCGGCCCAGAGCCCGTTGATATCCAGTCCCCCGGTCCAGAAATTGCCCTGTTCAGAGACTGGAGAATCTTTTGCCCTGAGGTAAATAGGATTATAAGGATCGGTCCGGTCGACTTCAGCTTCGGACTTGTATATATCCGCGCCTACCCGGCCGCGCAGGATAAATTTTTTCCAAAGTTGCCGGGATACTTCATAGGTGAAAACCGTATCCTGTCCTATTTTCTCGGTCTGCAGGTCGTTGGGGCTGGAATCTATGGTGGTGCCGACTACTTCTGAATTTCTTTTAGCTGAATCGTAACTATAGACCACAATACCCCGGTTCTTGAATCCCCAGATATCATAGTCGATCCGGGTGCCTGAGGTATAGGAACCATATCTATGTTTGAGATAAAATACATTATAGCCATAACCTTTGCCGGCACTGTCGACAGATATGCCTTTGTATCCCCATTCCGGAGAATAGGTATATTTACTGTAATCCAGCCACTGGTTGCCAACCTGGACCAAATCCAGGAAGCCCAGATTCCTCATGGCCATCTGAAAATTCGGGATCTCTACTTTCATAAATTGGGACGAGGTGGTGCCGGTCGGGCTCCAGGTACCGGTACGGTTGTCTAACCGGTCATCTGCGGCTGATTCACCGAATTCCTGGAATACCGGACTGATCTCAGCCAAAGCGCTGAAATCACCAACATCGCCATTGATCTTAAAATTAAAACTATGGTACATTTCTTCGCCATTTTCCGGGGTGTGCCGCCAGTTGGAATCTGCCGTGAAACCGTAGGTCATTTGCACTTTTGGCGCTTCCGGGCGTTTCCTGGTCGCCTTGATAGACGGCCCGGCACCGGCAAATTCATCGAGAGAAATAATGCCGCGGGAGGAATCCGGGGTCCGGCCGATAAAGCCAAAGCCGTAATCCTTAATCTCCCCTTTTTCTATTTCGCGGTTATTGACTTCTCCCAGGGTGGTCAAAGTAAATTCATTGAAATCCACTTTCAACAACTGCCATTTCTGGCTGAGGAGAATTTCGCGGTCCTGGTATTCCCAAACTTCATCGCTGGCATCAGTGAAGAAAATCCTGAAGATGTTGCCGCTGCCATCACCCTTGACCCAGATCCACAGCTGGTCATATTTGGTCCAATCATTATACTCTGGTTCACAGCGCACTAAGACTGCAGAACCATAGGCGCGGCTGGTTTTCAGGTTATATTCCAACTGCATGGCATCAGAGCCTTCTTTGGCCCGCTTAGTGGTGCTGATAGTCAAAGTAGATTCATCTTGCGTTTCTACGCGGTATATCGTAGCCGGGTTAGGCCGTTCAAAATCATCTATGGTCTTGGGATTTAGTTCTGCCAGCAATAAACCCGGTAAGAGTAATATTGCCAGCGTAAAATAGATTAGTTTGCTTTTTTTGGTCATGGTCCCCTCTTTTTTAGAATACGAAACCTAACGATACAAAATGCGTGTCTTCCAAGTCAAAATGCCTTTGATAGGCATAATCAAGTTTTATAGCTTTGTAAACTATACCCAGGCCGCCGGAATAAGTCCAGTTGCTCTGGTACTGGTTGATACCGCCGGCGCGCACCGCAAAATGCGTTCCCAGCCAATATTCCGCGCCAACATGCAATTTTGAGTCTTCGTTGATATTGTCCATATCTAAAGCCAGGACCAGGTCCTGAATAGGCGCTACTGCCAGGCCGGCTTTTAAATTCATAGGTAGTTTCTCTGAGGCTCCGCTTTGGAATTGCACTTTTGGTTCATTAATATCCTGGGCGCTAACGCCGACGGATACGATGTTATCATAATTGAACAAGACCCCGGCATCGATCCCGGCGCCGGTACCACTGGTTTCAAAATCCGCCAGGTAATATTTCAAATTTACTCCAACCGAGGTATATCTCAATGGGCTCATGGCATACGAAAACAGGAAGGTATTTTCCTGGAAATCAAGAAAATCTACTTTGGCCGAGGTGGCCAGCCTGGTATAACCAAAGCCGATCGCTCCGCCGCCTATACCAGGATGGGCAAAACATACGCCTTGATAAGAAATGAGCCCCATATTGTAAAGATCGCTATACATTGTGATAATTTCATCTTTGTCCAGCTGGGTCAAGCCAGCCGGATTCCAATAAATGCAGGAGGCATCATTAGCCAGAGCGGTAAAGGACCGGCCCATCGCCAGCGGCCTCGCACCCAGGCCCAGCGGCTCAAACATTCCGGCATTAACAGCGGTCAGCGGACAGAGGACAGCGGTCAGCAGTAATAACAAAAGCAGTATTTTTTTCATTTTTACCTCGTTTTAATCTGTGTAATCTCTCTTCAAAATCTGTGTAATCATTACTTACTTATTCCAATGATATGTTTAAAGGTCTCTTCAGCGCCGCTGACATTCCCGGTCACTTTGAGTTGATAAATGTATAATCCGCTGCGTTGCACTTCACCATCGCTATTCTTGCCATCCCAGGTGAGCTGCTGGCTGCCGGCAGTAAGATCCTGCTCCTTTTCGTAGAGCACATCACCAGCCAGGTTGTAGACGCGCAGGCGGATGGTCGCGTCTTCTTTTAGCGTGACATTGATCTTCACGGTATTCTTACCGCCTTCCCCACTGGGAGAGAATGGGTTGTCAGTCACGACTACCTGTTGTAAAATTTTATCCGCTCCTAAATTCTGGTTAATGGCTTGCGCTGGCTCATACTGGAATTCATCTACCAGGACAGTACCGTTATCTCCGTCTTTTTTGGATACCGTGAAATAAATATAAGTTATATCACTGAAATCCAGGTTATCATCAGTGCCGCTTTCAAACCAGGTGAAATTCTTATACGGGATAACGATCTCCATCCACTTATTGAAAGTATCATAGGTGCGCTTGTTATAAAATACCGTGCCGTCAGAGTCTTTCAGTTTTATTTCTATATAATTTTTGTCACCGGTCTGCTTGAGCCAGAATTTGAATTGGTTGCCATCCTGCAGGCTCAGGGAGAATTTTCTGGACATCAGCACCCAGGTGCCATTATTCAGGTTGTAATCAAGCTGGAGAGCGTTGCCTGTTTGCCCGGCTACTGTGTGCAAAACCGCCTTGGTACTGCTGCCGCCGCTGGCTAACCAGCTTGACTCGTCGGCAACAACTTCCATTTCGTCAATATAGCCATGACTGTTAAGATCCGGTGTTAGACTGCTCTCTACTCCCACATCATCGAAATAATATGTCCCGGGATTATATTCATACAATTGAATATCCTTGATCTTGGTCAAATCTACCGTACTGGCGAAATCGCTCAGGTTCCAAGTAACAAAGGACCACTCATTCTGACTGGCTGCGCCGTTGGACCAGAGAGCCTTGGTGCCGCCATTAACATCGGTCAGCCGTAATTCCACGCTGTTGTTCCCAACCGTATCGTACACAAATACATATAGATTCTGGCGCGCGGAAATATCTATGCCGGCGCTGGTATAATTTACCAGATTGACACCAACCGTACCACCACCTGTCGCTTTGAGCGCGCGTGTTCCATTATGAATGGTACTGGTTTCAAAGGTAGGAGTGGAAAGATAAATGCTCCAGGAATAATCAGTGACATCTTCCTTCTGTTCCTGGCGGTAAAAGCCAACATCGTCAAAGTAGTAGGTTCCATTATTGGCTTCATAGAACTGGACATCATTGATGTTACTCAGGTCCACTCCGGTGAAACTGCTGGCTGGCCAGGTCAATTCAGTCCACTGGTTCTGTACCGCGGCATTAGTGGACCAGACTGTTTTTGTCCCGCTATTGGTATCAGTGAGCCGCATCTCGCAGGTATTGGCTCCCTCGGTATCATAGACCCAGGCAGAAAACGTATCAGCATTAGCAGCATTGACTGAAGAGGTAATAGGCAGTACTCCCACAGTGCCATTGGCATTCACAGTCACTGCCCTGGCGCCTTGATGGACAGTACCGATGCTAAAAGTGGGCGTAGAATTCCAGATACTCCAGAAATAATCCCCGACAGTGCCATTACTTGATTCGAAATCCTGGATATTATTGAAAACAGTTTTAGTAGAGATGACTGTCCCGTTATTAGGTTCGAAATCCTGCAGGTTGCCTACAGGTAACACTAAAATAGGGGCAGAGCCTTGTTTCATTTTTTCGATCTGGTCAATTTCAACCGTGCCGCTGCCGCCAACATCCCCTTTATCGTTGATGACAAATTCCATAGATTTCACCTGGCCCCAATCCATAGTTTGGTCACCGGTGGAATGGGCTGTCTCGCAGGTAAAATCAGTTAAATTAACCGTGGCTGTGGTCCAGGCCGCGGTATTAGTCACGTTTCCTAATGAATACTGGAATGTATCGCCGTCAGCATCCTTGATTTTTATCGCTAATTCTTCCGTGGTGCCGGTACCGCGATAACGGAACCGGATAGCGTATTCACCGGAAAGGTCAATATACTGATAATTTTTATAGGCCTGTACCCAGGCGCTGGAACCTAATGAATAATCCAGCTGCAAAGCCATATTCGAGTGGCCGGTAGTCGTACTCACCGTGACGGTACTGCCATCACCGGCCTGGCTGTTCCAGTTGGCCACCGCATCCATACTGTCAATAATGACTGCAGAGGCGAGAGTTGGAAAAACAGCAAAAGCAAACAACAGTAAAAGAAATTTCCGGGTTTTAAATTTCATTAGTTCCTCCGCTCATCAGGCGCGTTTTTTCAAGACAATAAAATAACGAATAAAATTATTATTTATATCTTCGGCAATAAAAGTAATATGTTCTTCATGAGCCACAAATAACACCGGCTCCCTGACCCCGTTGTTATCCAGGGCAAATATATTATTGATCCTGCCGGCCGTTATAGGCACTGTCACTTCCGTGCAATCTTTGCCGATAATATTGGTGACGCTTACTTCTGCATAATCACCATGATCAACAAAAGCCAAGTCACAACTGCGGTCAGCGCCTAAGGCCTGTTGCTGGACTGCCAGGAACGGTTTGGCGTGTATTTTTTCCAGGTCATTAGTACATTTGAGCAGGGCCGAGGCAATGCGCCCTTTCCGGATAACCACTGCCGCCACTGAATTGCCGCACATATTTATTTCAAAGTACCGGAATTGCCAGTGCTCATTGCTATAGCGGATGGTATGCAGTTTGCCGGCCTTATCGCGGTTGATAATAAAGAGGATCTGTTTTTCTTCTTCTCGGTGGTCATATTGGATCACTTCTGTCCGCGGCTGATAGCGGCAATTAACGGCACGGCTGGCTGGCTTGATATTGAGACGGTTCAGCAGATATTCCACCAGACCCTCATTGGTCCAGACATTGTCAGCCGCCTGCCAGGGGATATAGCCAAGATAGACGCCCTTTCCCTGGCCCTGTTTAATAATATAGCCGCAATTGATCTTCCTGTTGCGGTAGACTGCCTGCGCCAGCAAGTCGCAATCGTTTTTAACAAAAACATGGACCAGGGCTTGATGCGCGCGGCCGGTAAATTTATTTTTATCCAGCACGACCCGCGCAGAATCAGCTAAGGCGATCCTTTCTGTACGCGGAGAACCAAAGGCTTGTTTTAATACAGTATAAGGTTCCATATTCTCATCCAGCACAGGGAGCACTCCGGTGAGCACCAGGATACCGCCTTTTTTAATATAGGCCGCCAGTTTGCGCTGCGTAGCGCGGTCCATCCATTCATAACCATTGGTAAAAATAATTTTACGCTGTAACAATTTAGCGAGTTTATCTTCCCGGAGATATTCCAGTCCGCTTTCAGTATTATACCTGGCCAGCAATCTTAAAAAAGAATCCCAGCCATATTGTACGGAGCTCACTTTGCCATGCCAGGAACCCTCTTGGCAATACGGCGTATACAGGCCCCAGGCAACATCCGGCTGGTCTTGTTCCTTGACCAGAGAGCGGCCTTCCTGATTGAAAAAAGAAGCCATTTGGTACAGGGTCCAGTATTTCTGGCGGAACAGGCCGTCTTCTTTGATCGGAGGTTCATGTGGATAGGGAGGATTATGATTGGCATCCAGTTCTTTGGTCCAATTATCTGTAGCTGCGGCAGTATAAATATTCAGGCCCGTGGCGCCAAAAGCAATATACACCATGGATTGGAAATAACTGGGCTGGCAATATTCGTAAGCCGGGTCATAGATCTTGCTGAACCCCCAGTTCTCTTCCAGGCAAATACCCCGCCCTTTTTTGGCCATCAGGCGATAACGGCTATAGTCTTCCTGATTTTTATAAATAACTCCGAGCCAGTTGGTAAAGCCATACGCTGCCACCGAACCCAGGGTCCGCGGATTATTCCTGGCAAAATATGCTTCTTTCAGAGGCGCGGTTGGCCCCGGGGGATTATAGTTGGTCAAAAACGGAACTTTTATCCCCGGCATATATTTTTTGTATTCAGTCATGATCAAAGGAATATACAGGCCGGAGAATTCTGCCCAGTCCCGGTACCAGATGAGCTCCTTGATCCGTTTTACTCCCCGCCAGGAACGGGGCGGATCTATCCTCTGCCAGGATTTATACGCCATCCCGTATGATCTATTGAGACGGCTCAGGGTTTTATATTTATTTTTCAGGAATTGATGATACTGCTCGATCGCGACCCCGGAATAGTCATAGGAATCAATGGACCGTCCGGCATCTGAATAAATGCCCTCATTCAATATCTGGATGGCCACGATCGGTCCGCGGGGATATTGCCAGGGTACCAGGATTTCCCGGGTCACAGTCTCCAGCCAGGTCTTTACATAGGAAAGATATTTTTTATCCAGCGGCGCAGGTAAGGCATTTTCCTGCAAACCGCTCCAGGTAACTATAGTGTTATCAGCTTTGAGCATGGGTTCGATATCAGTTTCATCCCCGGCTTTTACATATTCGGGCAAGCCGCCAAAATTCAATTCAGCGTGGACAAAGGGCCCGGGCTTGGCAATGACCAGCAGTTCCAATTTCTGGCACAGATGCAGCAGATACCGTATATCGGTACTGCTTTGTATTTCACCGCTAAAATCAAAGCACCCCTTACTCTTTAATGGGTCTTCCGGCATATGATGACGCCAGGGGATATAAAAGGACACATATTTGATGCCCATTTTTTTAATAGCGCTTAATTGCACTGCCCAATCCGCTCTATTATCCCGGTAATACGGATAATCGGCGCTGAAGCAAAATTCCGGCCGGCCGTTGAGATGCAATACTCCGTCTTTAATAATACTCTTCCCGGTGTTTATCTTCATCCTTTGACTGCCCCCATGGTGAGTCCTTTTATTATGTATTTTTGCATGATCAGGAAAATAATGACCATTGGTATGATCGTAATAGTCGCTCCGGCCAGCAGCAGATGATATTTACTGCCGGCTTGTGTCATGAGCTCTCCCAGGCCCAGCGGCAAGGTATAGTTCTCACGGCTGATGATCAACACCAGCGGCCAGGTAAAATTATTCCAGTTGAACATAAAAGTAAAAATACCCACTACTGCCAGCACCGGCTTGGACAACGGTATGATAATGCTCCAGAAGATGCGGAAGCGCGAGCAGCCATCAAGAGTAGCCGCTTCTTCCAGCTCTATCGGAATGCCGACAATGAACTGCCGGATCAGGAAAACATTATAGACCGACATGCTGACAGGAATGATCAAGCCCCACAAAGAATCATACATGCCCAGGTTTTTGGTAATATATACCAGCGGGATCATGACGACATAGAACGGGATCATCAGGGAAGCCAGCAGCACCCCGAATATTTTTTCTTTGAACGGGAAATTTATCCTGGCAAAAGCATAAGCCGCCAGAGTGTTGAAAAACAGGTTAAATACCGTAGCGACTACCGCTACAAAAAGACTGTTCAGGAACATCCGGCCGAAAGGCATCTGCCTGGTCACTTCCCGGTAATTATTCAGGGTTGCGCTTACTTTCCCCGTGGCTGAATCAACCGGCAATAATTTTACGCCGCTGGTATAAAGATCCTGCGGCTGCCGCAAAGAAGCGCTGATCATCCAGATGAATGGCAGAACCATCACTAAGGCGAAGAAAATGAGCACTATGTAGATAAATATTTTAGAGATCTTATCCAAGGTTGCTCCTTGTTAGCGTATAGCGTATGGCGTATAGCGGATAGTTTGAAGCATTTCTATACGCTAAACGCTACCCGCTTTACGCTAGTCAACATTTTGTGGTACAAATTTAAACTGTACCCAAGTAATGACTAAAATGATCACAAACAAAATATAGCTCATGGCACAGGCTATGCCCATACGGTAATAGCGGAAAGCCTGGTTATACAAATTAAGGATATAAACAAAAGTGGAATGTTCCGGCCCGCCCAAGCCGCCGGTCAAAACATAGATCTGGTCGAAAACCTGGAAAGAGCCGATGACCGTGGTGATCAACAGGAAAAAGGTCACCGGGCGGAGCAGCGGCAAAGTAATATTCCAGAATTGCTGCCAGGCACTGGCACCGTCTATCCTGGCCGCTTCGTACAGTTCCTCGGGTATCCCTTTCAGGCCAGCCAGGAAAATGATCATGCCATACCCTGCCCCTTGCCAAACACTCATGGCGGCGATAGAGGGTAAAGCGGTATCTACTTCATTGAGCCAGTTTCTGGGTGACAACGAAAAGTTGGCCAGGAACTGGTTAATAAAACCAAGGACCGGGTCATAGAGCCATTTCCATAATACCGCTACGGCAATAGCCGAGGTAACCATGGGAATGAAATAGCAGAGCTTAAAGAAATTTTCTCCTTTAATACGGCTATTCAGGAACAAGGCCAAGACTAAAGACAGGGCCAGGCCAACCGGGACGCGCAGAACAATATATTTCACCGTCACCAGTATAGAAGGCCAAAAGTATGGCTGCTTCTGTTTGTTGAACAGCAGCTCAACATAATTCTTTATTCCGGTCCAGTGCGGGACAGATCTCATGTTCCAGTCAGTAAAACTATAGTAAAAAGAAATAAAGATCGGAACCAGCACAAAAATAATGAAATAGATCAGCAAGGGCATGATAAATAAATACCCTGCAAATCCATCCTTGAATTTCTTGCTTTGTAAAAAGTTAATTGTTGGCATATTTTCCTTTAGTTGCCAGTCAATACGGAATACAGTCAGAACGAGGAACAGTCAATACGAGAAGCAGTCACTACTAAATACAGTGCATTTGTTAACTGCTCTTCTCTTTTACTGGCAACTGCCTTTCGCTCTTACTGCCTCTCGACTTTACTGTTACTTAGCGAAATATACTGACACAAATGATTCAGTGATCACCGCAAAACTGGCTACATCTCCAGCCTTTCCATCTTCCTTGTAACTGGCCAATTCTTTTTCCTGGATCTCCTGGCTGGGACTGGCCAGGTCAAATACGTCAGGGTCAACTCCGTCTTCAACATCTTTGCCCTCACCACCGCCGCCGTGCCATTCATCACCTTCCGCATATATTTCCCGGAAATGGCCGTTTTCCTCTTGCCCAACACCGACGATTATCTTCCAGGTCTGCCCGGCGGGATTGCCAATAATGGAAATAGGAATAGCTACTTCTATAGCGCTCCATTTGTCATCATCTATCAAAAATCCTTTGGTATCCGTATTCTCACCAAGTTTTCTGGCTATTAACTTGCCGTTTTCATCCCAAATATATCCTTTAAAAGTCCCTAATATGGCGATCGTGTAATGCAGGCTCAGGTCTCCTGAGACACGCAATTCGCTAAAGCAGCCAGTGGCTGGATCCAGTGAATCACCATCCCCTTGAGGGAAAAATGACAAGCCGCCTTTTTGTCCTACTTTATGGATACCAATAAGCTTGAAAGGCGCCCACCAGACGCCAGGGCGGGTGGTTTTAATAAGAAAATATACATTTTTGGCATCATATGTTACCCGGAACTCCAGCAGGTCTGCGCCCCTGGCCAATTCCTGATTGGCCGGATAATAATACTTGCCGTTCCCTGTGTCATCACCTTTAACATCTTTCCAGATGAATTCACTGTTTGAAACACAGGAACTATTTTCCTGCTCAGGAGGGGTACCGGTCCAGTCACTGATATTCTTATCAACCTTAATCGTTTTTGGCTTGACCAGATCAAAGCCGAATACTGTCTGTACAGCTAAGACTACAGCTATCATCGTTAGTAACACTGCTTTCACTTTACGCATAAACCCTCCTCTTATTGTTTTTCTTCAGCTAGGATCGCGTCGCAATCCGTGGCTGCTTCGTTCAAGGCATTTTCTACGCTGGTGCGTTGATTCAAGGCGGCATCAATTGCTTTAGCCACGATCTCGTCGTTTATCCTGGTCCAGGATTCAACCGTCGGCTTGCTTACCGCATATTGGATCTGCTCCATAAACATCTTCTTATCCTGGTCACCCTGGAAATTTGGATGATTGCCGAGCGTCTTTTTTACCGGGAAATTACCAGCTACTTCACTCATCACGATCTGGTTTTCATCCAGCATCAGATAGCGGATGAAATCCCAGGCTGCCGGAGGGTCTTTAGTATTCTGGTAGATGACCAGGCTTTCACCCCCGATATTAGTGGCATACTGCGCTTTTTTAGGGATGAGCGCAATACCATATTTTAATTTAGGAAAGTTTATTTTAATACCTTCAATAGACCAAGGCCCGTTCAGGGTCATAGCCACGCGGCCCAATTCAAAAGCATTGGCGCTATCAGTAATTAACCGGGGAGAATATTTCAGCAATCCCACCCAGAGCTGAAGGGCCTCTATCCCCGCGGCTTGATTAAATGTGGCTTTAGTTTCAGTATCATTGAGCATGGTGCCGCCGGCACTGGCCACAAACGCCGGGAACATCCAGCTACCGTAGCCATCTCCTTTGGGCACTGCGAAAGCAGCTACTTTACCCGGGACATAGACTTCTTTGGCTGTTTGCAGTAGCTCAACCCAGGTGGTTGGCACTTTTTTAATCAACTCTTTATTGTAAAACAGGGCAATGCAGGTCTGGTTTAAGGGGATACCATAATATTTCTGGTCATATTTTACCATTTTCAGCGCGCTGGGATAAAATTCTTTCAGGTCAAGGTCGCCGGCATTGACGAAATTATCCAGACACAACAAAATATTGTCCTTGGCAAAACGGGACACTAATCCGCTGTCCAGATACGAGCAATCCGGGTTGGCGCCAACAGCAATTGAGGTATTGATCTTAGTGTTAAAATCACCTTTCGGCACAAAGAATAATTTGACCCGGGTGCCGGGATGCTCCTGATTATATTTATTCACCAGGCCCTCGATCAGCTGTACCCGGACTTGATCGCCGGGAGCATAAGCCCAGAAAGTGATCTGCCTTTCTGCAGGCTGTTTGCTCCCGCAACCAGTCAATAACAATCCAATAGCTATGATAATTAATATTTTTTTCAATTCAATCTCCCGCTTTAACCTGTGCCTGCCCTCGCGGCTTTGATTTGTCCTTACTTTCGGACAAATCAGCAGGGGGTAATCGTTTTACTTCGCGAATGTTACTGTCACAAAAGAATCTTTAATAGTGCAAAAACTGTCCGGGTCTCCGGGATGGGCTGACTTTTTAAAACTGCCTAATTCCTTTTCCTGTATTTCCATGCTCGGGCTGGCCAGGTCATAAATATCAGGATCAGAACCGCTTTCATCTTCATCGCCCTCGCCGCCGCCGCCGTGCCACTCTGTGGCGTCTTCATACACTTCGCGGAAATGGTCGGCATCCTGCAGTCCTATACCAACAACAAATTTCCAGGTTTGTCCGGCGGGATTGCCGATAAGTTCTATAGGTACAGCTATTTCTACAGAGCTCCAATTATCATCAGCTACTAAGAAACCAGGAGTATCAGTGCTTTTTTCGCCAGTGGTCCGGGCTACCATTTTACCTTTAGCATCCCACATCCACATTTTGTACGTACTACCTATGCCAATGACATATTGACAAGCCAATGACTGGTCCACTTTAATTTCACCGAAGCAGCCGCCTTCAGGATCCATCTCATCCGCATCTCCCTGGCCTAACACCGTCATGCCGTCTTTTTCTCCTTCTTTATGTATCCCAATAATGCGATACGGCGCCCACCAGTTTCCTGGACGGGTGCATTTGATCAGGAAATATACATTGTTTTTATCCCAGGTGACCCGGAATTCTTTCAGGTCAGCACCTTTGGCAATATCTTTACTGGCCGGATAGGTATATTTGCCATTACCGGTATCATCTCCCTTGGCATCTAACCAGATAAATTCGCCGCTGGAAATAATGGCTGAATTTTCCTGTTCAGCCGGGGTCCCTATCCAGTCATTGTCATTCTTATCTATTTTGATAGAATGCCCTCTCAATCCATCTGCTGCAAAAACTACGCTGCTGATCGCCAACAGCATCATCAATGTTACTAACACAATTTTCAACTTCATGGCTTTCTCCTCCCTTTCATATTAAGTACGATTACACTGATTTCGGAAGATGATTACACCGATTAGTGCTTAAAGCTTGAATCTGTGTAATCTATTTTGTAATCTGTGTAATCATTTTACTCAAAGGTAACGGTTACAAAAGACTGTTCGATCGTGGCATAGCCAGAAGTGCTACTACTTGCTCCCGTAGCTTTGTAACTGCCTAATTCTTTTTCCTGAATTTCTTTGGACGGACTGGCTAAATCGTAAATATCCGGATCTGGGCCAGTATCACCATCATTGCCCTCCCCGCCGCCGCCATGCCACTCGGTACCGACATCATACACTTCCCGGAAATGGTCATTGTCTTGCTGCCCGACACCAACCACAAACCGCCAGGTTTTACCGGCAGGCTTGCCGCCCAGCATGCTCCAGGGCACAGCTACTTCTACACTGTTCCAGTTATAATCATCGATCAAGAATCCGGCGGTATCAGTATCTTTGCCATCTTTTTTGGCCAGGACATTGCCACTGCTATCCCAGACAAAGCCTTTAAAAGTACTGGAGACCCCTACTGCATATTCACACGCCAGGCTGGGAACTACATTGATCTCCCCGAGACCAGGTAAAGTGATCATACCCTGTGTTTCCAAACCACCTTCCACGCCGTTCGTGTCAATGCCGATCAAGCGGAATGGCGCCCACCAGTCTCCCGGGCGGGAACACTTGATGAGAAAATACAGGTTGTCATTATCATACGTGACCCGGAACTCTCTCAGATCAGAGGATTTAGCAAATACTTTACCAGTCGGATATTGATAGGCCCCCGGCCCGGTATCGTCATTTTTAGCATCGGTCCAGATAAACTCATCGGCATTGATGGCCCAGCTGTTTTCGCCGGGAGCGTTACCGACCCAATCTTTATTGTTCTTATCAACTTTAATATTATGCCCGCGCAAAGGAGTACCGATGATCACCTTGATAGAACTTGATTCTTTCTTTCCTTTTTTCTCTACCTGGGTCACGGTTATGGTATGTTCGGAACCTGGTTTATATTTTTCCGGTACCGGCCAAACCGCCTCATACAAACCATTAGCAGTAGCAGTTAGCGGCATTTCTTTTGACTTATCGATTTTATAATACATTTTTTCGACCTGGCTGTGGGCTTTGGGCATAGCCACTATCCGGCAGGTCTTATAAACCGGGCTGCCGGCTAACGGCCCGATGATGCTGGTTTTATTAAAAATATAAATATTCCCCTCCAGGGTGCCGACCTGATCATATTTATCAATAGCCCTGACCGACAAAGTATAAGAGCCATCGGCGCGAGCCTGTGTATTCAGGCTAGCGCTGTAGTTATCGCTGCCGTCAGACTCCATACCCAGCCATGTTTCTTTGTCTAGGGAGTATTCTACTTTAATTATCGGTTCACCCTTAATGTTTACGATAATTTTTTCTTTCCCGCCGCAAACAGCCCCGGCAGCCGGACTTTGCACAGTTATCTCCGGTACTGTAAAATTGAGCTTTTCACCTTCCAGGGAAACGGCGAAAATATGCACCCTGGGTTCATTAGGCGTACCTAATTTATACAGGATCTTTTTGGGGTCCACAGCAATAGTCTGGGAAAAGATCGCGACTCCCGGCTGGCGGACACCGTCTTTTTCATGGTGATAGGAGGTGACAATAGCCAGTTCATCATCAAAAACAGGCTTGCCTCCCCACCAGTCAGAATAAGCGATTTTTTTAGTCTCCGAGGTGCCATCAGTATATTTCAAAACAAACTCAACTTTACTGCTGCCATTATGCATAGTGGCCAGGATGTGGACTTGGTCATAGCGGCCGTTAGGCAAGATAAGGTCCCGGCCGTTACACTCCAGATTATTATTTTGTCCGTCTTCTTTAGGGCCAAATTTATATTTGATCTTTTCTTTACCCATGAAAATAAAATCACGGTTGGAGTCAGGCAGTTCTTCGGCCGGGAAATCCCAGCCAGAACCATCTCCCAGGTTTTCAGCGGAAGAGATCAGATCATTGTCAAAGGGTATTTCCGCGTAGATGCCAGGTACATTATCAATTATAATTTTGGCAGTTTTTTCTACTATGTTCTGGCCGGTGTCCTCGATCCGGAATTTAATACCGTGTACAGAACCGCCCGTAATGGCCGAAGCGTCCCACTGGGCCTGATATACCCCTTTGCTTTTATCGATCATATCCATCAATGGACCTTCGTCTATAGCGTACTTGGCTGAAGCTATCCCGCGGTCATCTTCAGCTTTTACAGTCAGTATTACATTATTCATCACATACGAACCGTCCCGGGGAGTGAAGGAAACCTGCGGCGGTTCATCAATATTATCAACGAAGGCGTTCATCGCTTCGGAAACTGCGGTGCCGGAGGAACTCCAAGTCTTAAAAACAAGGGAATGCGTCCCTTCGCTTAGTTTTGTAGTGTCCAGGTTGTAGCTGTAATAACTATTACCCAGCGCCTTCATGGCAAATTTAGTTTCATTATCGATGACTACTTCTTTAATGGGCCAGTCTTTACCTACCATAAAAGCAGCTTTCAACTCCACTTTGCCGGAGAGCCGGCCATCCTGTTTAGGATTGACGACTTGGATGCTGCCTGTGGTCTGGCCATATTCTTTCTGCATGGTAGAAAATATCTTTTTATAAAGTTTCCGGTCCATGGTCATGATCCCCATTGTGCCGGGATCAGTGATCATCGTGTGCCAGTCAAAAGCAGTCCACCAGACCGTGCCCGCGACTGCCGGGACCTTATTAAACGCGTTCATGGTTTCTTTAAATAATTGCACTTGTTTCAGTTGCATGCTTTCTTCTTTATAAGGAGCCCAGACGCCGAATTCAGTAGCAATAATCGGCTTGTCCGGGTAAGTTTTGTGCATGGTCTTTAAAGCAGCCAGCGTATCCTCATAATAATCTTCGCCGTAAAACACGCCGTAATACATGGTGAAACCAAGTATGTCCATGTCTTTTTGGCTGGGGTCTTTATCGTCACTGCCCGAGGCAGATTGCGCCACAAACCTGGTGCCGTCGATCTCATAGGCTATATCGCGCAGCTCCTTAACAAACAAAGCTCTCTCTGTTTGCCAGCTGCATTCATTACAAGTGCCCCAGATAGCTACCGAAGCGCGGTTATAATCCTGGTAGATCATCTCCTGCCACATCTGCCTGGCGATACCGCGTTCTTTGCGCTGGATATCAAATTCCGGCCCGCCAAACCAGTAAACCGGTATTTCCTCCCAGACAACTAATCCCAGGCGGTCAGCCATGATCTGGGTAAAAGGATGGTTGGGATAATGCGCGGTACGGATAAAATTGCAGTTTGCTTCCTTGAATAGTTTAAGATCATTATGGATGATCTGCCGGGTCGTTTTTTTGCCGGGGACTTCATTACTGCCGGGATATACTTCATGCCGGGCCAAACCATTTAGTTTCAGCGGTTGCCCGTTCAGCAGGATAGCTGCTTTTTCTTTATCAATAGTGAATTCCCGGAAACCAAATTGAGTATAGTATTTATCTATTAGTTGCTTGGTTTTAAGGTCATATATCTTGACCTGCAGTATATACAAATCCGGCTGGACCGGAGTCCATAAGGTAACGGGATCAACAGCCACTGTAAAATTGCAGGCCCCGGTATCTTTTCCGAGAACGGTAAACTCCGTTGCTTTTTCTCCCTGGAGCGCTAAAGGCTGGGATAAATCGATGAGGTCTTTGGCGTTTTCAGCCAGGATATTTTTCTCTTCTATTTTAGCTTTATAAACATACATTTCAATTTTCATCGCAGTGTCATTTTCGCTGCGGTTATCGATCACCACATTAGCCGAGAGCTGCGCTTTATCCGGACCGGTTAATTTTGTTTTAACATCAGCCCGCGCAATATTTATTTCCGGGCACACCTCGATATAGACATCTCTCTTGATACCGCCATAATTCCACCAGTCGCCAATATAACAAGGCACGGTCAGGTTTTTCTGATCCCGGTTCCCGGACGGTACCCAGGGAATATTATCCACGCGGACAGCCAGTGTATTCTTCTCCCCTATTTTTACATAGGGAGTCAGATCCAGGGCGAAAGGAGTATATCCGCCTTCATGGCAACCAATCCATACACCATTGACCCACACATCAGTGAAATAATTGGCGGCCAGGAAAACCAGTTTCAGGTATTTGCCCTGGGCTTCTTTGCTGATCTCAAAATTGCGCCGGTACCAGACGCCGCTTTCATAACGGTCAGGAGCAGGATTCTCCACTCCGGGGATCTCTTTGTTTTCCCAGGCTGTATCATTATAGGTAGCCGAATGACGGCCGGCTCCTTCTTTCTCCAAGGCGGCTATTGTTTCCGCCGTCCTCTTTTGCAGGGTTAACTCCTGGTTCATTACCTGCCGGTCCTTTTTCCAGATGCCGGCCAGATCGATCTGTATCCGGTCCTGACGGTCAAACCCCGGCAAAGGCCGATCGTTCTGGAACGGGACAATAACATTATTGATTGTTTTGAGTTCAAGAGAAGGCGGCTGCAATTCCACAGCCGGCAGATTAACTACCCCACATAGCGTTACCAACATGAAAATAATTGCCCATTTGCGACTCATATCTGCTCCTGGTATAATGTTCACTGTGTAGTACAGTGACATGAATTAGTCGTAGCCGT
>CAZFDO010000009.1:0-21293 GCA_964517965.1 uncultured Clostridia bacterium | reverse complement strand
AAATAATAGCTGCTTGCGAAAGGGTCAGGCCTGCTTCCAAAGCAGAGTCATTGCTGACCATAATGGCGCTGATCCCTAAGGAAAAAGTCATAAAATAAATAAACATAACTGCGCCAGAGGTACTTAAGCCCAGATCCACGAGATAATGATGAAAATGATCCTTGCCCCCATACCTTAACCATTCTATGATATTAGCTATTTTTTCTTCTTTGATCCTCATAATAGTAGTAAAGATCATATCAAAGATCGGCACTCCCAGGATCAGGATAGGGATAGATAATTTAACCACATTATTGGAGGCCCAATCCCCGGCCAGAGCAAAACAAGCCAGCATAAATCCCAGGAAAGTACTGCCAGCATCACCCAGGAACATCCTGGCTCTCTTATAATTATTATAAGGCAGGAATCCGATACAGGCGGCCATTAAGGTGATGACCATGAGTTCCAGGGCATATTGTTTAGTACTGTTAAGAATGCTCCAGAGACAAAAAAGGTTGATCACGGCTGACCCGGTGGCTAAACCATTCATGCCATCCAGATAGTTATAAGCATTGGTCACCCCGATTATCCAGATCAAGGTGAGCAATATCTCAATTGGATCTTTCCAGAAACCAAAAGGCACAAAACTGACCCGGAACCCGTAGTAAATAACCAGCAGTGCGGCCAGCAATTGGCAGAGCATGCGGATCGGGGCCCCCAAACCTTTAACATCATCAATAACACCAATTATTAAGATAAAACTGGCACTGATAAAAATCGGCATATACATGGTCAGGGAGTCAAATCTTATTAAAACCCCGGCCAAGACTCCCAGATAAATGGCGAATCCCCCTAAGAGCGGCATGGCGTGAGCATGTATTTTCCTGCCGCCAGGCAAGTCTACTACTCCTATTTTTAAGGCCAATTTGCGCACTAACGGAGTAATAACCGCTACCAGCAAGACAATGATACAAAATAATATCGGTATTCTCATGGTCTACTTTATCTCCCGTAGTACCCGCAGCGCTTTAAATCCTTCAGCATATTTGACCCGGCCCTGAAAACCGCGGAAATTAGCGCAGGACTGAGAGCTTTCCATAATATTCAGATTTTCTACGCGGGTTTTATCAGTTTGGGAAGTATGGGCTTTTAGTAATTCTGCTTTTTGCTCCAGGACATCCCCGATATCAACAAAAATATCCGGCTCAAATCCCTGTGTGGTCGGTACTTCATAAAACAGCACTTCCTTGATGTACCGGGTAGCGGATAAGCCGGCCTGGGCAGCCGCACGATGATCCTGATGAACATCATTGATGTTATTTAAAAATACTATATCCGGAGTAACTTTCCGGACCACTCCTTCAATTTTCAGGATCAGGAAAAGATTGTCTATCAGCTGCGTATCTTCAAAACCGCCCCAATAAAGTTCTTTAACCCCGATAATTTTAGCCGCTGCTTCCTGTTCTTTTTGCCGCACCTCCGGGCTCCCGCCAACTTCTCCCGTAGTCAATACCAATAAGTATACATTATGCCCGGCCCGGGCATACTTGATCAGGCTTCCGCCGCAGCCAATCTCAATGTCATCGGGATGAGCGCCGATCGCTAAAATATTCACAAGTATCCTCCAACTATTCGAGAAATCTTTTCTTAACCTTCCAGGTCCTTAGCCACATCACGGATTATATCTTCCCCGATTATCGGCACCTCTTTGCCAAATCCGGAAAACAGCGCCAGATCACAGATATTATTTATCCGCCGGGGTATCCCACCTGATCTTTCATAGATCAATCTATATGTCTCATCTGTAAAAACCGGCTCATGCCGGTTGGCAATGGCCAAACGGTGCAAAATATATTTTTTTGTTTCTTCTTCGTTCAAATTCTCTAAATGGCATTTAACCGCTATCCTTTGGGAAAACTGCTTGTTGCTGTCAATGAGTTCCTTTAGTTCCGGCTGGCCCAGGATCAGTAAGGTCAGCAGGAACTTATTCTCTGCCTGGAAATTCAGGATCAATCTTAACTCTTCCCATACCTGGCGGTCCTGGATAACATGGGCTTCATCGATCAATACCACGGTTTTTTTACCATCCCGCATGTTATTCTCCAGGATCTCTCCCAGCCTTTCCAGGACGACATTGACCAGGACATCTGATTTCCGCTGGGGCAGGTCCTTGCCGCCCAGGTTATAAACAATATACATTAAGAGTTCTTCGTAATTTAAATAGGGGTTGGAAATAAACGCGGTACGGTAAATATCATTGCTCAATTCCCGGAATAAAGTCCGGCCGATCAGCGTCTTGCCGCAGCCAAAAACACCGGAAAGCAAACCAGCTCCCTTGCCTTCCCTGACTACATAAAGGAGGCGGGACAGGCTTTCTTCATGCTGCGGAGAAAAATAAATAAACCGCGGGTCAGGCGTGTTTTCAAAAGGCTTTTCAGTCAGTTTCCAGTATTCATTATACATTTCAGTTCTCACCTTTAAGAATAGATTGGCTGTGTTCTCCCTCATTCAATAACAGATCAAGAGCCGCCATATTTGGCAAAAAATCGTCTGACGCAGCAGCATAAACCTGACGGTACCGGGGATGGTTAAATTGCTGATACTGCAGGCTAATACCGGCTTGCTTAAATTTCTCCTCTTCCAGGTAATCCTTGCCGCCGATACCCGATAAATAGGTATCAGCTTTCAGTTTCAAGCATAACTCGATGATCCGTTCGGTGCTGGAGGCAGTCGTGCCGATGTTTGATTCATAACTGACCGGAGTGGTAATTTTAAACTGCTCCAGTAGATACCCGGCTAGCTTAATATTCAGGTCAACCAGCTTTTCCCAGTAGGTAGTGTAAACTTGTTCTAAAAATTGACGGTGCTCCTTAAAAAAAGGCGCCCGGGCGTAACAGTTCTCTAAGCTGGCCAGGTGCTTCTTGGCCCAATCAGCGCTGTTATCAACTTTCACTTCACTAATGTGCTGCCGGCCCAATCCGGTGCTCTTGACCGGAACCGTCAGCCACATCCACCCCTCTTTGGTGCGGATCCGGTTGCGGTTCTGGTATTCCCGTTCTTTATATTGCACCTGATCCAGATACACAAAACAATCGCTGTGCCGGATCTTGTCGAAAAAACCGAGCCAGGGCAGATATTGAGGCTGATGGACAGATAAAATCATTTGTAGTATACCATAATTTTTTACCTTTTAAAAACCTTATTTCAGTTATGTTTAACAAAAACCGGATTACTGACGATCAAGGTTTGCCGGCTAAGAATTTCCAGGCGA
This sequence comes from uncultured Clostridia bacterium, assembly GCA_964517965.1. GTDB lineage: Bacteria > CAYTYR01 > UBA6262 > UBA6262 > UBA6262 > UBA6262. Next base: position 18,043 of record CAZFDO010000009.1, on the reverse strand, counting down.
TAATAATTCATTTGACCGTCCCGTGACTCGTGGTCAGTATAATTTATCATAAAAGGCGCCTTGGTAGCAAATGTTTTGATTACTTCCCCATTCCTGATAACTTTTATTTCCACTTGTATTCCATCCCCGTCTAAAGTTGATCCAGAGATCTTTATGACCGGAGATCCCTGAACCATGACCTCTTCCCCCATATTAGCGGTAAAGGATGAATCACCGTTAGAAACAGCAAAATAATCTAAACGCAGATTCCTGCTGCCCCGGAGAGCGTAACCACTTCCTCTTTTTAAGGCTGCCAAAACTTCCACTCTGCCTAGCCGGGGAACTAGCAAAACAGTTTCCTGGTCTGCCATTCTGGAGTCCAGCGAATCGGTTTGGTCATAAGCCAGAGCAGTTATGGCCCAAACCGGGGCGGCCCTGGTACCAGAGCAATATTCCCTTAATATTTCATCCCAGAGACCGCCAATGCAGCCAACTTTTTTAAACCCCTCGTAGAATACGGCAAAACCGGTAAAATTCTTCACGGTCAAAAGTTTACCGCTATGATCACCGGTCTCGATAGTGATCCGGCCGCGTTTTTCAATATTTTGCGCTTCCGGGTGTGCCCAAAAAGTCAAACCTCCCCGGCTACCGGCATAATCCACCAGGTATTGATACGGCTGACTACCCAGGTCTCCATGATATTGGTCGAACGCATACCGGCGAAACGGAAAATTATTCGCCAGGGCAGCTAAACTAAAAACTATCAGGATCAGCCCGATAATATGCCAGAAAAGAGCATAAGGCCCTAAAGGACGATTATTCGCGTCGTGATAATTGTATTTCCTTTTGCGCCAGCAGAAAATCCCCGCCAGCAACAATAGCAAGGGCCACAATCCGCTAAGATCAGACCATCTTCTGGGCATCAATAGTGCTTTTTTATTGGCCAGCGAGGGGATATGTTCAAAATCACTGACCCGGTCCAGACCGATAACCAGTAGATGTTCGTGCCAATCGGCAATTTTAAAATCCCCCCAGAAAGGATTACCCGCCCAATAATAAAAAGGAGCGGCTTCAACGCCCGGAATAATAACCATATCCGGGTTTTTTAGTTGTATCTCCGCCACTCGCTTTAAATAATTTTGCACTCCATATGTCCCCAGGGAATGCATTTCCTCGGTTTTTTTGATCAAGTTACGCCAGGGCCATAACCCATATTCCCACTTCAGGAAATCGCGTTCAGTCAATACTACTACCTGGTAATTATTCCGCCTGGCTGTCGCCACAATTTTTTCAATACTAAGATTACCGTCGCTAATAGTGGAACAAACCTGTATCGCGGCGGATACCGGGATTAATTTTTCATTTCCGGCGCCAGCTGCGGGGCGGCCAGGCCAATATAGTAATAGCAATACAATTATTAATTTATTAATCATTTTTAACCAATTCCAGATATAAATTATTTATACTTCGTATCATTTCCGCGGCTGTATATTTTGTGGTCACTTTTTCTTTAGCCGCCCTACCCAGGCGTTCCCATTTTTCATGGTTTGTTAACAACTCAATAAGAGCCCTGGCTATGCCGCCGGCTTCCTGAGGTGGCACCAGCAATCCTGTTTCCTGGTCATTGACTATTTCCGGCACGCCACCGACCCTGGTGGCTACAGCTGGTACGCCATAGGCAGCAGCTTCGAGAATTATTCTCCCCACTGCCTCATTCAATGAAGGCAACACCAGAATATCTAATACGCCCAGTAACTGTTCCACATGTTCCTGCCAGCCGGTAAAAATAAAACTGCCGGACAAGCCCGACTCCCGGCACTGTTCTTCCATTTTTTTTCTGAGCGATCCTTCTCCAATGACCAGGAATTTTACTGCCGGACAGGCGGCGATCACTATTTTAGCCGCCTCGACCAGGAATAACGGCCCTTTGACCGGCTCTAATCTGCTCACCAGGCCTACTACCGGGGCCCCCGCAGGCAGTTGCCATTTTTCTTTCAGCCTGTTTATCTCTTCCTGCGGGCAGTGGTATTTTTCTATTTCCAAACCGCTCTGGACCACAACCACCTTTTCTGCTGAAGTAACCCGATAATTGACCATATCGCTTTTCTCTAATTCAGTTAAAGCAATGAATTTATCGGAAAACCGGTCAAAAAATCTTTCTATAGTGATCACCAGTTTACTGCCCCAAAATCCAAAGTATCCATAAAAGTTATGCCCATGGGAGCAGTGTACGATTTTTTTTACTCCAGCCAGCCGGGCCGCCAAACGCCCTAGTATCCCGGCTTTAGCTGTATGGGTTTGCACCAAGTCAAATTTTCCCTGGCGTAAAATAGCGTAAATTTTCAGCAGGGCGGCCAGGTCTTTTAAAAAATTGATCTCCCGCTGTAATTGCGGTATATATCTGGTCCAGCCCTTAAATTGCTCTAGGAATTGCTGGTTAATCTGCGAAATATGAGTAGATCGTCCATAGATCAAGGTGATGTCAAAAACCTCTGGGTCCAAACCATGGCAAAGCAGCCTGACAATATCCGGCGAGCCACCCCAATCCATTCTCGTAATTATCTGTGCAATTTTAATCTTTTTTGTCATCTTGGTGTCCTAGTACCTATAGAGTTCTGTGCAGCGGGCACAGACCGGAAAGATCCGGTGCTGTTTTAGCTGCCGGCGGAATTTTACTGCCTGGGGATTATTCCAAAGCTCGGTAAATTTAGAGGTTTTTACATTGCCGTAAGAATAACTAAAATTCAAGCAGGGGTTTACCTGCCCGTCAGGAAAAATATAAGCGACCATCCAGGGACTGAGACAGCGGTCCGACCCGCTGGCCGGCCGGTAATTCTTGTTAGAATAATAATCCAGGAACTCTTCCCGGCTGAAATTGGGATAAAAATCAACGCTAAATGGATAAGTCCCGGCTTTGATCTGGGTAATTTTTTGGAAAAGTTTTTCCGCTTCTATCCCTGGTTCAAAAACAAAACCCTCCCAGGCCTTTGAATCACAACCCAGCTCCTGGTTGAATTTTTCCTGCTCCTGGATAATTGACCGGTCCAGGAAGATCAGATTATGAAAAGTCAGGGAATTAGCTTGTACCTGCCCCGCCACTTCCAGCAACTGTTCCAAATGCTGATAATTATCACGGTTGATCGTGCATTGCAGATTGATCAACGGGTATTTGCGGTTTTTCTTTTCCTTATAATAATTTACTTTTTGCAAGCCAGCTATGATTTTATTGAACAATCCCGGCAAACCGCGGATACGGTCATGTTCTTCACCTTTGCCATCCAGGGAAAGATTTAGCTCATCCAATCCGCTATCCACTATTTCCTCGGCCTGCTTTTCCAAGAGAGAGCCATTGGTGATCATTAAACAGTGCATCCCCTTTTGCTTGATCTGACGGATCAAGTCTGGCACAGCCGGATACAGCAGGGGTTCACCGCCAAAAAGGGTAATATTTGGCCGAAAAACTGCCAAGTCATCGATCACTGATTTAATTTCTGAGTTGGACAATTCTTCCCGGATATGCTGGGAGGTATCATTTTTAGTTACCCCTCCCTCACCCCATTGGCCGCACATTTTACAGCGCAGATTACAGCGATGCGTTAGAAACAAAGTGACTGCCTCAGGATAGCTGCTCTTCCCGGAACCTAGCGTATAAGAACCAAAACTAGCCAGTCTTTTAGAAAATACTTTTAAGGCATATCCTGGCTGTTTGAGGCTTTTATTAATAAATCTTTGCCAATTTCTTAATGAAATCACTGGGCAGACTCCTGTACTATTTTAATTATCTTTTCCAGATCAGCAGATCTGACTAACGGGTGAACCGGCAAGGTCATCATTTTCTCGGCAAAATTAGCAGCTACAGGAAATTCTTCTTTGTTATAACCTAAAGCAAAGAACTGATGAACAGGTTTTAAATACAGACGGGAGGTATCTATCTTATATTGCTCAAGCGCTTTTTCTACTTTGTCCCTTAAAGCCAACTCTTTAAACAGTATCGGCAAGCGTAATACCGCCGGCTCAGATCCTGGAGATATCTCCGGCGTAATGATACCCTCGAGATCCTTCAACCCGGCGATTAAAGTACGGGCATGGCGTAACCGTTGCTGGCTGAATAAATCTGTTTTTCTTAATAGTGCTAATCCTACTCCGGCTTGGAAAGAAGAATATGCCCCGACCATAAAATCCTGGGGCAGGGTATTATCTTTAAATTTCGCTATTAAAGAATATCCCAGGCCATAGATATACGGCTGATTGGCCAGGGAGAAAGCCATGATCTTTAACGGTGTGATAATTTTTGTTACCTTGTCCAACGGCGGTAATTGCGCGATTTTGACCGCGATCTTTCCGGCCAGCTCATCATTGCCGGTGGCGATACAGCCGCCGCCATAAGTGGGCAGATTTTTACCACGGTTAAAACTAAAAAAAGAAATATCGGAAAAAGTACCCACTGGCTGGTTGTTGATCTTTGTCCCCCATGCTTGGGCGCAATCTTCAATGATATATATATCTGGTCGGCTTTTTTTAAACTTCTCTATACCAGCCACTCCCAAGCCGAACATATGCGGTATGACAATGGCCAGGGTATCCCCGGTGACTGCTCCCGGCACCAGCGACAGGTCAAGATTAAAATCTTTGCTGGAAATATCGCAGAGCACTGGTTTTAGTCCTGCTTTAATAATAGGCAAGATCATGGAGGGCGCAGTGTACGCCGGCAGGATCACCTCTTTTTTAGCGGAACCTTCCCGCAGAGCTTGCAGGATAAGATAAAAAGCAGCCAGCCCGGAATTCAGCAAATAGATATTCTTAATTGCTAAATATTCGGAAAGGGCTTTGGCAAAAACACCCTGCCGGTCAAATACCAACCCCTGAAATCCTGAACCCAAATCAGAACAGCTAAGCGGCGCCCCTACTTGTGATATGCGTTTAATCTTCATATTTTCTCTATCTCCAGGACCATGATCGGAGCTATTCCCACCCGCGGGAACCCGATCGGCATCTTCCTGGTTATTTTCAAGCCGGCAGCCTCCAAAAGCGGTTTAAGTTCTGCCAACCGGTATGTTCTGAGCGGTAAATTCTGCACGGTGTGATCATAATAAGGAGCCAGTTTATATTTTAAATTCAGTAACGGGTTATTGGCATTCCTGTAATCGATGACAACTTTGCCGCCTTTTTGACAAACCCTGGATATTTCCTGTAAGACTTTTTGGACCGTGGCCAAGGAATCCAGATTAAAAATAGTATTAATGCAAACTACGGTCTGAAAATAAGAATCCGCGAATGGTAATCCCGCCCCGTCAGCCAGTGAGAGCTTTACCGTGTCTATTTTTTTACTGGCCAGCCTTTCTTTGGCTTTTTGTAATATCTGCTCCCAATTATCCACGCCGTAAAGTTCCGGATTTTTATTAACCTGGGCTAATTCCGCCAGGAACAGCGCTTCGCCACAGCCCACTTCCAGCAAGCGCCCGGAAGAAGTAACGCAAAGCTTCAAGGCCATGGCTCTTACTTCAGCCTGCCAGTGCCCGCCGGAATATTCACCTTGTTCCCCGGGTTTCGAGGTGGCCTTGAGGAGATAATTATAAAATTTTTCCAACAGCGACATGAGTTACTTCCCTTCCCTTAAACCATTTATTCTAATCCCAGGGATATCCTGTTAATCTATGGTTCGTTCCCAAATTATCCAATCAGACTCAGCCCTCACCTTCCTATATTTATCGCCCAGAGTGTTCATTATTCTAGCGAAATATTTCAAGCGATAGGCTGAGACAGAATCTGTAGCTGATAATATACTAAAAGGATCATCAATTAGTATATATTTAGGGTTAATTACTAGCAAATCTCTTATCAGATGCTCAAAGTTAGTTGGGCTAGATGGTCCAATTGACTCCAGATACACATCCTGGACGTTCAATAAATTGCACTGGCTGGTCATCAGAGGAATAAGCAGGGTATCTCTGGTTAAATAAATGGTTTTATCCCTGGCACACATTGTTTTTACAAAAGCGGCCCTTCTCTCTAACAACGCAACGATATCTCTGGGTACCCTAACACCGGAAATTACCGACAACCCCATACCTGTTGGCGCCTGCAAAGAGTTACTCTGGCCCTTCAGCTTATTTAATACAAAATTGGGTACTAGCATCCAGTTATTTAATAATATAACGGGTAATAATATCCAAGCAAAAACAGCAACCCGCAGGTCAATTAAAGATAATAAGCCACGCTTACGCCACAGGAACGTCATAAATCTAAAATTGAGAAAACTTATTAACAAAAAACTGTACAGGAAACAAATTGTCCAGAGGTACCAACTATCGGCCCGGTTCATATAATAGGCAAACCAGATCAGTATGGAAGAAGCGATAGCTATTTTGATACTCGCAACAGAGCCAATCTCTCTTGCGCTCCAGGTTATTATAATAGATGTGACCAAATAAACGCAATGCATGAAAATAAAAATAGCTAACAGATCAAATTTTAAGCGAATTCCACCGAAGCCAGACAAGAAAAGATTCATAAATGCGATATTTTTTAATATATAAACTGAAAACGGGAAACGGCCAAATTCCAGGAAAAATATAAAACCAAAAACCAATACTGAAAGTATAACTCCCACGCCAAATCTTACTAAGCCACATAACATTTTACGCCAATATAATAATTTTATACGCGAAATAAAGAAAATGATATTACTTAAAGTAATAACGATTCCAGTCTCGAGATTAAGTAATAAGAAAAATCCTGAGGAACAACCGAGAATAAATGATAACGGCCGAGGCGACCGGTCTTTTATTAACATAAGGCAAAGAACCCAAAGGGGAAATCCCAGGAACCGCCAACCTGAGGCATTCGGACAAAAGATAGCCGGATTAGCAGTGCCTGCATAAATACCAAAAAACATTAACGCCAACAATATATACACCGGCCGGCGTGGTTTCCAACGGTAAAGAGCCAAAAAAGCAACCAGCAAAAAGATTACCTGAAATACCTGAACTACCCGGACGTGCTGTCCGAAATTCAATAACCCAAAATGTTTCTGATATGCGCCCAGCAGGCTAGGCAGTATCAGGCCATAATTTGGTAACCATTGAGCAAAATATTCAGCATTGATCGCCAATCGATCGGCGAATGACACAACCATGACATAATGAGATTGTACCGCTGCTAAATGGGTAGGTTGTATCTGTATCTGCCAAATAAATGTTAAGAACGCCGGGATAGTCAGCACCAAAATATAACTTATATTCCCTAACCAAGCCGCCCACAGAATATAATACTTAGGCATAATTTGCTTTAACTTAATACATAAAACAATTAGAAAAAATGGGAAAATGACTAAACGCCCAACACTCCAAATATTAGCTGAGTTCCCGTAATTAATTATGAGCGTTGAAACGCTAATTAGCAGGAATAATCCGCCTACATAAAGTTTTGCGTGCCTGATCAACTGTGGCACTGAATTTGACGGCCTTAGCTGCTTAATACCCTGCCGCCGTTTAATAACGATAGCCATTAACACTAACACAACAAGAATTAATAATCCCACCTTATGTCCTAACCGTTGATACGAACTATCATAGACACTAAACAGCTTAGCATATGCTTCTCCTTCCGTAAACTTCGTCTCCAACAACCCAGAGGAATGTTTTGGTATAAAGGAAATTCCAAAGGTGACTATAGTTACTATAATCATTATTATTGATGAGAGTGAAGAAATAGACAAGGTGCCTTTCCATCCTTCATATTTCATGGCTTACCGGCTAGCAACAGTTTTTTTGCCACGTTTACTACCTCTTCCGGAACTTCATGTCAATCTGATTACCTATTTTATAAGTTCTGCGCGAACCGCTAGTGCCGGAAATATCCTCAAGGGGCTCTGCTCATACACATTAGGCATAAGATTAAAAAATGGCTCGAGGATAATATTCCAAACCGACAGCCTCTTTCCAAAAACCAACTTCACCTTGCAGCTGGAAAATATAAAATCGAAATATCCTCCCCTGCCGGCATAATAAAAAAATGTGCCGTAGGCAAAAAAATGCTTGTGCGTAGGATCGGTATAAGCATATTGCCAAGTAAAATGAGGAACGCAAATAATCGCCTTCCCACCTTTTTTAAGTATCCGATGGATCTCCCTCATGGCGAGATTGCGGTCGTTAAGATGTTCCAGGCATTGATCCATGTTAACCTCGTCAACTGATCCATCTTCGAAAGGCCATGGATATATATTCAAATCACACACCATAGTAACACCCGGAGCAAAAGACTTGATATCCACATTAATGTACCCTTCTAATGACCTGTCTCCGGAACCTAAATTTAGTTTTTTCATAACCTGCTCCCTCCTTAAGGGCCGACTTTAATCAACCGCCTCCGCTATTCCCAGTCTGCCTGACACTTAAAAGTTTTTAAAATACTTCTATCTACTATCCATTTTCCGCCAAAAACCCATCACTGCGGCGACTACATCCGGTACGGCAATAGCTTTTAAACATTTAAGAGAAGGGCATTCCTTTTTGTTGCAGGGAGCACAATCTATCTGCTGATTAAGAACTACCGCCTGATCCGAGATATTCCTTGGATCAAACCCGATTATCTCTCCCGGGCCAAAGATAGCTACCAGCGGAGTAGCTAAAACAGCGGCCAGATGCATTGGTCCGGTATCATTGGTGAGATATATCCGGCAGCGTTCGATCAGAGCCTCCAGCTCCAGGATATCAAGTTTGCCGGAGAGATTTACTACTTTGGACTTGTCTATAAGAGTCAGCTCTTCTGCCAACTGGAATTCAGCTCTTGAGCCGGTGAGCACAAACTTACAGTTTATCTGCTTTATAAGTTCCGCTATTACCTGCGCAAACCTTTCCCGCGGCCACCGGTGGGAAGGCAGTCCGCCGGGATGGATCCCGATCAAGATGTCGGCAGGAGCTATACTTTCTTGGGCTAGTTTATCAGCCAGGGTTCGCCTGGCCTCTTCATTGATCTTGAGCTCTATTTTTTTGTCCGTCACTACTGCTCCCAAAGCCACGGCAGTGGAGATATCATAGTCTCTGGCATATTCCTGTCCTGGATCTGTTTCCGGGATCTTGATATCCAAAAACCGTCCCCGTCCGTTGGTGTCCCGGCCGGCTTTTACTTTGGGCTTGATCATGGCCATTAACAGCTTTATTTTTTGCGCGCTTTTTGTGGAGGTCAGGGTGCGCATATTAACCGCCAAAGCGAATTTCTTTTGGCGTAACGCCCGCACTGTGTTGATATCCCTGATAACTTTGCCGCCCGGGATCGTACCGCCATATCCCAGGTAAAATTTATAGACCCGATCAGCGATAGCCAAACTTTGAGCAAAATCATAATTCCTGGCCGTGACCAGCAAGGAGATCTCGCTGTTAGCATACCGTTGGCGTAACGCCCGTAAAGCCGGCAGTGACAACAAAATATCTCCCAAACCACCCAAATTAATGATCAAAATTGTTCTCTCAGCGCCAATCCTGTCAACATACAAACTGTCATATACTTCCATAATGGCTTTGGTATTTTTTCTCAAATCGAATGCTTCTTCAGCGCGCCTTCTGGCTTTGCCCGCTGCGTCCTTAATAAACTGCCGGTCAAAAAAGATTCGTTTGAGCAGCGCAGAAAGTTCCTGATCATCACCATTGCTGAATATAAATTCTTTAAAATCTTTTCCCACTGCTTCTGGATTACCTGTACTATTGCTTACTATAACCGGACGCCCTAAAGCCATCGCTTCAATTATCGTTCGGGATAATCCTTCACCCCGGCGTGATGGCAAAGCTACAACATCCATCAATCCCATCAAGGGAAATGGATCAGGCCGGTAGGGTTCAAAAATAATTCTCGGATCGTCAGCTGCTAAATCTTTAAGTTCATCAATATATGCTTTTTGGCCTTCGCCAACAATAAATAATTTGAGAGCTAAACTGGGAAGACGCAGGAAAGCTTTAATCAAGATATCTATTCCCTTTCTCTGCTCAATTTGGCCAAAACAGCCAATTTTCAGCTCCTGTTCGTTTGGCCTGACAACCGGCTTGACCTCATCTAAATCAACGCCGTTATATATAACCACCAGCTTGCCTTTTTTCTCAAAACCTTTAAATCTTCTGGCTACTCCCTCTGAAACAGCTATTATCTTGTCCGCGCAGGATTTAAGGATAAAATCAACTAAGATATTAGCATCACTAACCCGGGCATGAAGAATTATCGGAATATGAAGACTTCCCGCGGTTATCCTGGCATAAACAGTTTCTCTAACAGAATCAGTATGTATTATATCAATGGAGCATTGCCTAATAATATGCCTTAAATCTGCACAGGTTCTCTTGATGAAGAATAAGTTGAGACTCCGTAGTTTAGGTAAAACCAAAGTAAAACACTTTATTCCGAGTCCTTCTGCTGCTACCCTCAGCTCGCCATCTTCCGGTAAAATAAGAGTAGGATTAAAGCGCTCTCGGTCTAAAGTTTTTAAAAGGAACATTAGGCTCCGCTGGCCGCCACGCCTGAGGCTGGCAAAACCAGTCATATAAAGTATATTGATCTTTTGCTTTTTCATATACTTCCTTTAAAATCCTTGAGCAATTGATCTTCTACCGCGGCCATCATTTCATTAACTGAAATAGCGTCAATGCTGTTTTCCCGTTTTAGGTGTAAGTCCGCCAACTCCTGATCGCTTTTGCGAATGACCATATTTGCCTCACCTCGCGGCCACCAAAGGACAGGATCAGTTGGCCCCATGGCTGAAACAGTAGGAACCCCCAGGGCTGCAGCGATATGAAGAGGTCCTGAATTATTACAGATGAGCAGGCGGCAATGATGCAGCACTGCCATAAACTGCTTTAAGGATAATTTATTTATTAAAGTTATCTTATCTAAATATGTCTGCTTAAGTATTTTGACCGAGCTGGATTCATCTTCATCTGACAGGAACAATACTTTTGCTTTTGTCTTTAAACAAATCTGCTCTGCCAATTCCCGGAAATTATTCAAAGGCCAACGCTGGCTGGGATAATATCCTCCCGGGTGGACAGCAATTATCAGGTCATTTCCCTTGATACCTCTATTATTTAAGTATTCCTCACCCCATTTAATTTCAGCTTCCGATAAAATCAGTTCAGGATCATAGAGATATGCTTGCGGAGATATACATTTCAAAAGATGATCCAGATGCTCAGTCATCGAAAAAGACCCGCCCATTTCCGGGCCAGTTAGATTAAATAGTAATTCTCTGCCAAAGTTGTGAAATCCGATTCTGAGCCTAGCCCCAGAAAGAAAAGCAGCCAATGCCGGCTTCAATTCATAGGTATAGAAACAATCAATAACCAAATCCGGAGGATACCTTCGCGCCGCCCCGAGAAACCTCCGCCAACCTGGCCATATTATTACCTTATCAACATCCGGATTCCCTGCTATTATTTCCCCATTTTTATTAGAAACTACGACGGTAATTTCTGCGGCGCTGAACGATTTTCTCAAACCTTTTAAGAACCCGGTGGTCAGGACCATATCCCCGATTCTGTCATAACGCAGAACAAGTATTTTCTTAATGCTATCCGGCTCAAAAGTGACTGTTCTTTTTAATAGCAACAACGGCTTCAAGAACGCATAGCGAGCAGTTAAATATATCTTTAGAAAGTATTTTCTCATAGTTCCTTTCGCTTTGACTGAATATCCCAAAGTTTGACATAGCTTAAAAAGACTACCCAGCTTGTGAAAACGCTGATCAGGAATCCTTCCCGGCCATCGAGGATCCCTTTCATGAATATATATTTTCGTAAAAACGCGATGAGCGGTTTTAGGCACCAATATTTCAGCAAGTCTATCGTTCGAATTCGCAACCCTTTACGATATAATGATTCAGCTTCAAGATCAGTATACAAATTCATTTTGAAAATATGGTGACTAATACTCCTGTAGCTATAGTGAAGAATTGGCGACTTCATAATATCGACATCGCCATCAATAAGTATTTTTTCATGGACAGAACGCATATCACTGCGCCCCTTCCCTTTTCTAAAAAGCCGCACAGTATAACAACTCCAATTGCAATGTTTTATTTCCTTACCGCAATAAAACGCTTTTTGCTTCAAGGCAAAAGCGTCATGAGAAGTACAGGTAATCGCACCCTGTATTTCCTGCATCAACTGAGGGGTAACCCTTTCATCGGCATCAATAAATAATATCCAATCACCTTTTGCTTTGTCTATAGCAAATTGTCTCTGCTCGCCAAATCCCATAAGCTGGTGCTGATAGATGGTTGTTTTTTTGAAGGTTTTGCAAATATCACGCGTATTATCTTTGCTATTATCGTCGACAATGATTATCTCATCCGCCCAGCTGACACTTTCCAGGCACTCGCGAATGTTTAGTTCCTCATCTTTTGTTAAAACCGCAACAGATATCATGATTTGTCCTTCACCTTATCCTGGATGTTAAGCCTCCACCCTTTGGCTTTCCTAATTACAATTAAGGTTTTGCTATGACTCAGAACTAACCAATAGCTTTAATAAGGTCCTTCAATCTCTTTTCATAGGTATATTCATTATGCGCCCTCTGGTAAGCTTTTTGACACATAGCCAAACGCTCCTCTTCATGGGCCAGGAAATATTCTACTTTGCTTCTTAGCTCTTCAATAGTTTTATAAACAGCCATCTCTGTATCTTTTAAATAGAAATGTTCAAGCTGAGCAATATCATTGGTTAATAGAAATCCGCCGCAAGCAGGGACTTCGAAAACACGAGGGGTAACATTGTAGATTTTACCAGCTGCTGAGCTGGAATTGAAAAGCGAATGAATATCTACCACAAGGCGAGAGGCGTTATATATTTTCAGGGTCTCTTCCGGGGCAATATTCCGTTTAGCATAATAATCCTTAATCCTGTCGGATTTTTTATTCCAGACTCCCCAAATTTTCAGGTCAAGGCCCCGCAATACTTCCAAGACAGTCTCGCGCCTAGCTGAAAGAGTGCCAACAAAAGCAATGTCAGAACCATAAATGGCTTTATCTTCAGGCGAAAGAATGAGTTTTTGGTGATATAAAGGGTCACAAGCCAAAGGCAAAGTTTGCGCCTGTTTCAAAACAACGCCCGCCGCAGCCAGGACATCGAGAGAATCTACCAAAAAACAATGATCATAGGCCGGCAAAATATTATTAACCAAAGCTTGCCTGCTGGCATAGAGCAATGAATCGTGAAACCAGTTTACCGTCACTATTCCTTTTTGGTGAGCGGCATTAATAGTCTCTGCGGAGATATTTTCACCGCAGAAGACCAGCAGCAGATCCGGTTTATATAAATCTAGGCGTTCCATTAAACGCTGATTAACCAGAGAATCGGTTTTCTTTTTTACAGACGGGATATCGTATAATGAAGGCAGCCTGGGCATAAGTGGCCGCACTATATTTTTAACAGTTGAGATTAGTTTATTTTCAGAATAAGGCTTTAGGCGAAAATCAAAAACATTAACCTCATGACCCAGGGATTTCAAGGCCCTGAGACTGTGGAAGGTAATCATGCCTAAAACTGTTTTGTCTTTAGGCGCTGCTAACAGAATCTTCATTTAGAGAACTCCTCAGGCCAATAACCTTAGCCGGGACACCGGCAGCTATGGCATTGTCTGGTACATTTTTGGTAACTACTGCTCCAGCCCCGATTATTGCGCCTTTACCTATGGTGACTCCGTCAAGAATTACGGCATTTGCTCCTATCCAAACACTGTCCCCTATCCTGATTCCCAAACCAGTCATCTCCACGCTGAAGAGTGGCGTTCCCAGTAACTCTTTTTTATGTTTTGAGGCAACTATGGTAACATGAGCCGCAATATGAACATCATTTCCGATAGTTACGCCTCCATAGCCATAGATAATAGAATAATCATTCACCGAACACCCTTGGCCTACATCAATAGTCCCTTCATTCGTCTTCAATAAAGCATACGGGAGAATAGTTGTTTTATCACCAATGCTAATATGAGAATTCCTACCGTTAGCTATGAGGCGAGCATTTCGCTCTATCACCGTGCCATTACCTAAAACTATTTTATGAGCGTTTCGAACCTGCGCCAAGGGAGACACATAAGTACTCTTGCCGACCTTCTGGAATCCTCTTATCTGGCAAAGCCCTGCCTTAACTATTGATTTCCACATTACCTTCCTCCCATAACTATTTCGTGGCTATAAGTAATATCTCTTCCCCAACAGCGTGCCCGGATAGAAGCAATAAATATTCTTTCAGCAAAAAAAGCTTTCTTCCTTTTTGAGGAACGCATTTATTTAATACTGTTCGTCCTTTATTTTTAATTTCTACACTATGGTCGTATATAGAAGGGGCTAAGTATGCTCTTGTCGTTACCGTATAATTAGTAAAGCCGCTTTTCTTGATGACCCTGACCAGACCTTCAATGGTAAAACTAAATAAATGCCGCGGCGGATCCAAATGAAAACAGCAGGATCCGAACATAGTATGGGCAAAACTGTTTGCATTCGGCACACGAACCACCAGCAGCCCATCCTTTTTTAAAAACTGCCGGCATTTTTCGACTGTTTTTGCTGGGTCGACAATATGCTCAAGAACATGAAAGAGGGTTACCAGCTCTGCTGATTCGTTCAGCTCCTGGCCGGCATTCTCGATCGTACCTTTTACAAAAGGGATGTTTTTTTCTGCCAGTATCTGCGCCGCTGTCTCATCAGGCTCTATGCCGTATCCATTCCACCCCATCCTCCCCATGAATTCCAAAAAGCCTCCGGCACCGCACCCAACATCAATTACCCTCCGGGGAGCTCCCTTTTTATAAGGAAGTAAGGCGTAATCGAAATCCCAGGCTGCCTTGCGCCTCAATACCTGGAAACATCCCAACAATCTTCCTAACCAGCACCAGTGGTGACTGCCATGGAGATGCCTGTACCCGTAATAACCGCACAAAATCCATTCCCGCATAGCAGCACGCAATTTTCGGCCAACAAATTTATATTTCTCCGGCGGCTCATTTCTATTCACGGGTTTCTCAAAATAATTTTTATAGCATTCGGCCATATCTTCTGCTGCTACTCGCGGATCCAGCCAAAGCATCCCGCAGGAAGGACACTTTTTTATGGTAAACAGCATGTCCGTTAATGAATAACGATCGTTCAAGCCGTCGTACAAAACCACACCCTCTTGCCCGCAAATAACGCATTTTTTCACATTTTCCATTTTCATGGCAAACCCTGGCGCAGAGATTTTAGTGATTCGATTATCTTCCGTCTTGCAAAATCATCCAATCCCCATTTCCAGGAAACAACAGCGTAAACAAAAAGACTTACCAAACCCGCAACTATAGTTCTTATATCAATAAATCCCCAGCCGCATAGCTTAACTAAAAATAAAGAACTACAGGAGATCGATAAAGGCAACCATACCTGCGAAAAAAGCTCCCTGTACCAGCTAAGCCACACTTCTTTAAAGAAACGGCAAACAGCGAGTTGTAATAAAAAGGTATCCAATGTAACTCTCACCAACCAGCCTAAAGCAGCGCCATATCCTCCCCAGCGGGAAATTAAAACATAGCTTAAGGGAATATAAATAATGGTTTCAATAATATGAAAATACGCCGGCAGAGAAGGTTTCCCTAATCCTTGAAGAGCTACCAGCGAAACCGCGCCTAAGGCATTTACAAATCCGGCTACTGCCAGAACTTGCAAAATCCGGCCGGAATTCCTGGCAAAATCACTGCCTACCCAAACCCTTAAAAAATCTTCACCGAATAAAATAAGAAAAACGACGGGAAATGAATAGAGAAATAAGATGTACCTGACACTGCGTCCATGCAATTCCTTATTAGCATCACTGTTTGTTCCTTGTAAATAGCTGAAAGTCGGGAAAAGAACAGATGCAACTGAAGAACGAATAACCGATAATTTATCGATCAGCGCAAAAGGGACAACATAATAAGTAAGGGCTGCTACCGGGAATAGAGTAATTAAAAACATTTTCTCAATATTTTGCAGGATCGGCGCAATAGTTCCTGAAATTGCGGCAAACTTGCCGTAACGGAAAAGATTTTTCAGCTCTCCCAGGCTGAAACTAAAGGTTTTTAAACAAGGCAACAGCTTTGATACATAGCGCCAATAAACGAGAATCCCGCCAATTTGCACTATCAGATTGAGGATAATAATATCCGGCACAGAATACGCGCCATAGACGAGGAGCACGGTTACCAATATCTGAGTTATTCCCAAGCCAATGGTGATCTTATTCAAAATATCAAAACGGCCCACTGCTCGCAAGACACCATTCAAATGCGACAAAAGAATGGCGATCAGAAAACCCGGGGCACTCAATTTGATAACCTTTATGGCCATAGGAATTAACACAGTAGGTATTTTTAAAAGATGAACAGCGGCAAAAGGAGCAATAATAAAAACAATACTTATCGCCATTATTCCTACCAGGCCATAAACTATTACCAGCGTCCAAAAGATATTAGTTACTTTTTTATAGTCCTTTTCGGCTACATATTGAGCTACATACTTTACTGAGGCGACACTTAAACCCAAATCCAGGAAAGCCAGGTACCCGATCATAACTCCGCTTAAGGTATAAATGCCAAACAGGTCTGCTTTCAATGTATGAATAATAAAGGGAGTGGAAAAAAATGCTAAAATAAATAACCATAACTGACCAAATAAATTCCAGATGACCCCGGTGATTATTCGGTGAGAAGTAGTTTCCGGACTTCTCATGTAACACCTTCCTTTATTGATTCAATTTGCGACTCCTTATGTATAAGCTCTGGCAAAGCTATCACCATAGCCGCCATAAACCAAAAAGGCTCCATGATCCGGATCAGGATAAATGATTCCGCGGAAAAAGAATGAAACAATAAACCGACAAACCCGGCCATAAAGCCCAAACTTAAGCCCTGGGCAAAGTTATTCCCCTGGGTTGAAATAAAGCTTTGACGGCCGGCTTTATAGATGCGGATCATTAGCCAAATATAAATACCGAACCCGATCGTGCCTACCTCTCTTATGACCCGGGCATATTGATTATCAACGATCGTACCTGCCGGAACACCGTAACCCAAAAAAGGCCGCTTGACCCATTGATTAAAAGCATATGTCCAGCTCTCTACCCGGGCAACCCCGGACTCGGCCAGCGTGAATTTAGTCCCGAGCACAGAGTATTGCCGTGACCCTGGCACATTGCGAACAAAGGTCTCGGCTATACGCTCATGCACTTGCCGGGGGAACAGGACAGGCATGAGCAAAAACATGGAAAGCAAGGCCAACAAGATCATCCCCTTTCTGCGCCTGGTCAAAAAGATCAGGGTAAAGATCATGGGGAAGAAAGAAATCCAGGCTCCGCGGGAAAGCGTAAATATAAAAGGAGGTATGATACAAGCAATTACCCCCAGCAACAGAAGTTGGCGTTTCCAGGCAGCTTCATATAAGAATAATCCCAAAGCCAGGCTCATCATTAAGAGCAGGTACCCGGCCAGGGTATTAGCTTCCCCGGACTTTCCTTCAAACGGAGCAGAGACTCGCGCCATATTCTGGACATTGAGCCAGGCATAGATGCAGACTACCACGCAGGTGAATAGCAAGAAAAATACAAACATCTTGGACTGCTTGACTGAGCGCAGGCTATTGGTCACCATGAAGAAAAGCACATAATATTCAACATACTTTAAGAGATAGAAAAAACTTTGCTGAAGCTTGACAGTTCCTTCCAGCGCCCCCATCAGGGAAGACAAAACACTCACGGTAAAAAATAAAATGATTGGAGTATTTAAGGAAGTAGGCTGCAGCAGGCCCATTTCCTTATTAATGGCTGTCCTGGCCAGCCAGCCAAAAAAAACAACAAAAATCAAAGCGTCATCAAACCTGAATGTCACGCTGCGTCCGGTGATCGTCCCGACATAAAACTCCGGGGACAATAACATAGCCAGGATCAGGATGACCAGCGCCAGATCAGGCTTGAGCAAAGCGACCAGGAATAAACTTAAGCAGATTATTAACAGCACGGGAAGATAAGGAGGGAGTTTGTAGACTAGCAGGCCGATAATTAAAAATATGACCAGTAAT
>CAZFDO010000008.1:6076-21654 GCA_964517965.1 uncultured Clostridia bacterium | reverse complement strand
CATATTGATAAACTCTATAATAATTAGTACTGGATTCGGCATTATTAAAAACAGCAAGGGCTTTGCCAAGAACTGAGTCATAATAGGAAATATAAAAATAGCCTTCTTCTCCCCAGGTTGTGCCCCAGCTATTTTTCGCGATAAATGCACCATTAGCGGTGGGAACATTGGAAAAGTTTGTCCGGTTGTAATTATCATCCCAGCCAACAATGGCGACAGTATGATCACTTGTTTCGCTGCCGCTGTAATAAAAAGCATGGTTAGTAGAATTATAATAACTATCAATACTGCCACCGTTAGTATAGAGGCTGGTATATATAGCGCCGTATGTCATAATCGATTGTTTAATGTTGTCATTATCCGTGGAACTGCTTCTCGCCGGGAGGAAAAGCACTTCTTGAACATGTTTTTTTAGGGTTATCCCCGACGGAGAACTAGGAGTAGTGCCAGGCAGTGGATAAGGATCGTCTGATTCATTTACCGGCCCACCCCATCTGGCTAAATAAGCCGTAGACATAATATGATTTCCTCCATAATTATAACCATAATCAAAGCCATCATTATTAACCATATTATTTTCAGAAAAATCCCAGGTTTCATTAGGACTAAGACATGATTCTAACGAAGCATAGGTGGTATGAGCCCAGCAAGTACCATAGGCTCCTTGATCTTTTACAGAGGTCAGTTTATTTTGATCTCGCAAATCATAGCGTGAAACATACCTTAGGGAAGCTGGCCAGGATATTTGCTGTCCTTTTAAATGGGAAAGGTCAATAATTGGCGGAATATATCCCAAGGAATGACCTTCTGCGGCCTGCGTTTGAATTTTCCCTTGGCTTAGATCTTCCAGATACTTAATAAAATCAGGATTAGGCGGAGCGGCAATAGGATCTTCAGCAAAAACTAATTGGGCAAAAATAACTATTAGAATTAGACTAATTAAAATAATGACCATTTTCTTCATATTAACCTCCATAAATTTGTATTTATTTGTTAGCGAAAATTTCCTAAACAAATCAATCCGTCCTTTCTGGATTGCTTTAATTTTTATGCCCCTATTTCAATAGTTCTTCTTCTTAGCTTTTACCGCGAACTGCTATCCGCCAACTGCGAACTGCTCTTATTTTCCTTATACTCTCCTATCCCCCGAAAAGTCAAACAAAATCACCTTTTTCCCCGCCAAAATATGCTGGCACTGTGTCTCCTCCAAAATAATTGGCGGACACAGCGCTGATCTTTTTGGAGGAGGCGACTTTCAGTCGAACCGCTACTCTCAACCGCGTAGGTTGAGACTCGGTTATGTTAACCCCTTTTCCACTCCGCCACTAAAACTTCGGCGGACTCCTGGTTATTTCACAATGGCAATTTTGCCGACTTTCTGTTCGTCTCCAGTATCTACCACATAAACATACACGCCGCTGGCTACATACTTTCCCTCTTCATTTTTCCCATCCCAGGTAGCTGTTTTCAGTTCTACCCCGGCAGTAATATCTTCCGCGTCATTTAAGGTCTTTACCAGTTCACCGGCCAGGTTGTAGATCTTTATGGTTATGGTTTTTTCTAAGGGCAATTGGCTGATCGTAATGGTTTGGCCGGTCTTAGGGTTGGCGGGGTTAGGCCAGTTATATACCTTTTTCAGATGGCTAAGTAATTCAAAAGTTTGTCCGTCTGAATTAGTTACGGCAGACAATAATCCTGCCCTATTCTCGGCTTTAACAGTAAAATAATATCTTGTTTTGTTAGTTAAAGACAAGCCGGTCCTGACCACATAAGTACTTACCCCGACATCAGTCCAGTTCACCAGATCGGTACCGCCGGCAGTCGTGCCGATACCGTACCAGTATCTGGCGATGCCGCTTTCCGTGTCAGCTGAGGTTGCCCAATTGGCTGACAATACAGTCGCCAAACTTTCGGTATCAATATCAGCGCCAACGCCGTCATTTAGGTAAGCAATATTTGAAGGGGCTGTAGTATCGGTCGATCCGGTGTAAGCTTTGAGGCATACATTCGCCTCAGCGTAATTAATATCAGCAGTGGGGGTAATAGTGGTAATATCAGACCAGGACGTGCCGTCAGGGCTAACATAACTTTGCCCGGGCTCGCTGGTGGCTTTACTGCTATACCATTGGCTATCAGTCTCATTATAGTAAGGATATTCATAAGAAATGGGATAATCAAACCCTGGGGTAGTAAGTTTTACTACTACTGAAAACTTCTGTCCAGAAGCAACCGGGATTATTGAATCTAAAACAATAGTATGGTATCCAGCAATAGCAATGGTGCCGGTTTTAGTCGCTGCCGGCGTTCCGCCGATAGGGTCGGAGCCGACATCTTTATAAATATATATTTCATAACTTGAATCTAAGGCCCCGGTATAAAAACCAACTGCTTTAAGGGATTCAGCGGAAGCGGCTGTAAAAATATTAGCAAACCAGCCCGTGGTACTGCTATAGCCATAGTTGCCTACTAAGCCGAGCGGGTCATATTGATAAATATTATAGTAATTAGTGCTGGATTCGGCATTATTGAAAACAGTATTGTATATGCCAATATTTGAGTCATAATAGGAAATATAAAAATAGCCGTCTTCTGCCCAGCCTGTGCCCCAGCTATTTCTCATGATAAAAGCGCCATCACCAGGAGGAACATCAGTAAAATTGGCACGGCTGTAATTGTCATCCCAGCCGACAACGGTTATTGCATGATTACTTATTTCAGTGCCGTTGTAGTAATAGGCGCTGTGGGTTGAATTATAACAGTTATTATCATAATAGATGGCTGTATATACGGCGCCGTAAGTAATAATTGACTGCTTAATATTGTTATTATCAGAAGAGTCACCTCTGGCCGGGAGGAAAAGCACTTCCTGGACATGTTTTTTTACTGACAATCCGGCCGGAGAAGTAGGTATAATATCAGGAAGAGGATAAGGGTCATCTGCCTCGGTTACCGGCCCTTCCCACCTGGCCAAATAAGCCGTAGCCGTAATATGACTTCCTCCATCATTAATATCAGCATCAAAGCCATGCCTATTCGCCATATTACCTTCAGAAAAATCCCAGGATTCATTAGGCATAAGAGCTGATTCTAATGAACCATAAGAAGCAAAAGCCCAGCAAGTACCATATTGTTCCTGATCTTTTACCGTGGTGAGCTTATTTTGTTCCCGCAGATCATAGCTGGTAGCGTAAGTTTGGGCCGAAAACGGCCAGAGCTGCTGTCCTCTTAAATGGGCCAGGTCAATAATTGGCGGAATATACCCCAAGTGATGACCGCCGGCGGTCTGCGTCTGAATTTTTCCCTGGCTCAGGTTTTCCAGATACTTAATAAAATCAGGATTCGGCGGAGCTGAAGCAGGATCCTGGGCAAAAACAAATTGAATAGAAACAAACATTAGCATCAGGTTAATGAAAATAACGATCATTTTTTTCATCTCCACTCCGCCTCTTTAAAATCGTAATTATTTGTTAGCGAATAATTTTTGAATAAAAAACAACCCAGATTTCCTGGATTGCCTTGCTTTTTTCCCATTTCAATAATTCTTTATTGTTTTTGCTTTTACGGCCATCTGCCAACTGCAAACCCTTCCTATTTATTTATATTCCCCGCCCTTGTCTTCTGTCAATCCAATTTTTATAGTTTAATATATTACCTAGTCAAATTTAAACTGAAACAGCTCCTTAACTTCAGTCCGCTTTATTTCTTTCTATTATAGTATAAGTATTTACAATTTTTTTGTTTGCGGTTATAATAAGCGTAACAATCTCAGGAGGATATCATGTTTAGAGCGATTTACTTGGATGAGAACAAGAACCAGGGAAGTATTAACGAACTCGACCGGGAAAAACTGAAGGTTTTGTTAGATAATAAAAAAACTTCTATTTGGATCGACATCCAGGATCCTAACGACAAGGAAATCGATTTTCTTTTAGAAAATATGCAGTTCCACCAACTCACGGTAGAAGACTGCCTGATCCCCCAACAGCATGCCAAAATTGTCTTTTTCGACGACTACATCTTCCTGACCATACACAGTTTCTCTTCCAGTGTCCAGGACTTTGAGATCTCCCTGGTTTCCGATGAAATGGATATTTTCATGGGCCGCAACTTTGTTGTAACTGTGCATGAATACCCGGTTAAGATAATCAATGATCTACTTACAGCCGAAAACGGGAAGAGCAAGAATGCCGACCTCTCCAAGGGGATAGACTATGCGGTTTACACCATGCTGGATAAATTCATCGACAGTTATTTCCCGGTCATTGAGAACTATAACAAGATCTTAGACATTCTTGATGACAAGATATTCAAAGAATCAGACCCGGTATTGATGAGCAAAATACTCAAAGCCAAAAAGAGCTTGCTCATGGTGAGAAAATACCTGGGGCCCCTGCGCGCGGTGATGTCGCAGCTGATACGCACCAATACTATTTTCGTCCGGGCCAAGTCACTGGTCTATTACCGTGACGTTTACGACCATGTCATGCTGTTATACGATATGGTGGAAAACTTCCGCGACATGTTCAACACGATCATGGAGGCGCACCTGGCCAATACCTCCAACCGGCTTAATGAGATAATGAAAACCCTAACCGTAGTGGCTACTATCATGATGCCCTTGACCCTGATCACCAGTTTTTACGGGATGAATGTGAAAGCCCCTGAATTTGAATGGGGCTTGGCAGGCTATATTTTTGTATGGGGGATACTGGTTCTGACCCTGGTCTTTATGCTTATTTTCTTTAAACGGCGTAGATTATTGTAACCTTGCCAACCCGCCTGGTTGTAATTTTACTTCTTCCCTTTATTCTCTTTGAGTATATGAACAAGGTCAATCATCTTTACGAATTTTTCGCCTTCTTCATGGAGCACCTGATTAAAAAAGGGACATTTTAGGCAAGTAGACATTTTTATGGCAAAATTTCCCTGAACTTTTCCATTACACAGGGTCCCAGTAACTACCCAGCAGGAGCGGCCGGCATATTTACCGGAATTTTGCCCATGTAATCGTTTTTCCGAAGCCGCGGGACAAACTCCAACCTCTTTAGCTTTGGCTCCCTCAATTTCATAACCGCACTTTTTAAATTCCCAGCAATTTAATTTCTCCATTTTGGGCCCCCCTAAAACATAAAAAGCAACCCATGACTTCTAGATTGCTTTGATTTCTATCTCTCCCCCCCCCATTTCAATAAGTCCTTTTTGTTTTTTCTTTTACTGCCATCCGCCAACTGCTAACCTTACTTTTTTTATACTCCTCTACCTTAACGTCTGTCAACCCAATTCTCATTTTTTACCCACATTCCGACCGAAGGAAGTCCCCCGCAGGACACTGCCGAAGTGGAATGTGGGTAAATTAAACCTGAACCTACCCTATTACACTATTTTCCCAATTTCTCTAACGCTACCTCCGCGGCTTTCCGGCCGGAATAAAGCATTGCGCTGAAGGTTGGACCCATCCGGGGCACCCCATATGCCGTAGAGACACTCATACCGCAAATTATCAGCCCGGGGAATATCTCGCCAGTCTTCTCTACTACCTGTTCCTCGGAAGACTCTACGTCCATCGGCCCGAAATCAGAGATCGTGAGCAGGCCCCTTTTGGCTAGACTCTTACAGACACAGGCATCATGTCCGGTAGCATCAATGACTATCTCTGCCTCCACTGCCACCGGGTCCAGACAGGAGATCGCTCTCGGCATATAGGCCACCGGCGTCCAGTTGATCACAGCACCTTTCACCCTCTTATCCTTATAAAGCACGTCATCAAAACGAGTCAAATTAAGTATCCTGACTCCCGCATCTGCTGCCACAGAGATCAGCTTAGCGCATATTTGCGGCGCACTGCCGATAAAAAGACCCTTAGAGGCCTTCTGGCAGGATATGCCGAATTCTTTCAGCAGTTGCTCACCCGGAGACCGGAAAGTCAGGGTATTCATCAGATACCCTCCGGTCCAAAAACCCCCGCCCAGATAGTTATTACTCTCTACTAATAGCACTTTTTTGCCGGCTTTGGCCAGGTCATGGGCAGCCACCAGCCCACTCGGGCCGCCGCCTATCACTATCACGTCGTTTTTCAAATGCTTACTAAACCAAGAATAGAAATCCTTCGCCATAGCCCCGGTTATTTCTGCTTCGCTTACCTTGCTGAATTTCATCATTGCCTCCTTTTAAAATAAAAATCCCATACCGCGAGGTATGGGAAAAGCAAAACCTTAACACCTCCCTCCGCTGGCATTACCCAGATCAGGTTACGCTCTGATATTATCAGAGCCAAGGTCTCCTGCTTGGCACAGGACTCTCAGGTCGCTTTACGACCTCCCTTGGGTTTAACCATATTCAATTGTTCTCTACTATATTCAAATCCGTTATCTTAGTCAAGATATTTTTAAAAACACCTCCGAGGCGGCTAAATGTTTGTTTGCCGGGAGACGGGGTTTCCTCGGAGGTGGTATCAGTCTTTTATTATCAAACCTTAGTTACTAAATACGTACCCTTTCAACGCGGCCTGGCTGTGGATTGATTTGATGACTGCAGTGTCCAAGGTCTGCTTCGACCCTGTTTGCGCTGTCTCTTTTTCTTTTTGGGCCACATATTGCCGACGCTCGTTACTTAACTTAGTGATCTTAGCCTGTATATCCTTTCGCTTCTGTATGTTCTCTTTAATGAATAGCTCTCTTTCTTTTAGTGACATCTTCTGCATTTCTTTGGGCAGGTCTTCCTTTTTCAACTCTTGTATCTTGGTACTGCCGCTGGCGACAGCACTCACTACATCCCAGGAAGATGCTGTGCTGCTATACTGCTTACCGGCTTTAAAAGCAGCGCGTTCGGAGAGATTGGCTTTGCCATAGGTCATTTGATTGCTGTCCTGCTGTTCCTGGGCGACCTTGGCTTTTTCCCCTTTCACACCATAAGCTATATAGGTTTGATTAAGTTCATTGTTCAGTCGCAGTATTTCGTCATCCTGCGGAGCAGCAATGGAAACAACCCTTACCCCATGGTCTATGTTGAAATAGTCTCCATACCCTGACTGGGCGCCGGCCAGCCACTGGGTATTAATACCTTCCTGGTATGGCCCGCAGAAAATAGTGTTGACGATGATGCCTTTGGCGGCGGCCGTAGACACTGATTCACGGAAAGGCACGCTTCCCTGGGTGAAAGGTTCGTTGCCGGCTATGAAAATGACCTTATAGACTTCGGCACTACGGGACCATTCTAACCCGGCAACCGCATCACGGATAACTGTGCCGCAATATTCACTGCCGCCGTTGGTAGTCAAGGCAAAAAGATTTTCCGAAACAGTATCTAAATTGTCAGTGAAAGATAAGACCCTGCGGATGTAGCCGGTACGGCTATTCAACCGGTCATTGCCATACTCGTAAAGAGCGACATGAACTTCGGGATGTTTACCGTTTCTGGTGGCCGAGGACAATTCATTGACAATTCTCCAGAGCTGGCTTTTCGCCTGGGCAATTAGGCCATCCATACTATTACTGGTATCCAATAGAAGTGATACTTGAACGATTTGCCTTGTGGGATGAAGAGTATGGGCTGGAGCAGGGGTGATCTTTGCGGGTGAAGCACTGGCAATTACGACAAAGCAGATCAAAAACAGTACCGGTACTACTAACAGGCGTCTCATAAACCCTCCTAACATGAATATTGTCTTCCTATGCTATGAGACCCTGGTTATAAATAAAAGTTCCATGTAAAAAAAACAACCCCCAGGGTTTCCCCCGGGGGTTGCATTCTGTATTTTTCTTCCCTATTTATTTTCCATCATCGGCTTTTCTTCCTTCATTGGCGGCCCGTCGCCATGCCTTTTTCTTTCTCTCTTTTCCATCCGGCCTTTTCCTTTACCTGCTTCCATTTTCTTCTGCATTTCTGCTTTCATTTCATCATGTTTCTTGGCTTGTTCCGGGGTCAATACTGCTTTGAACTTCTTATCGCCTGTATCACGAATGCTATTCATGTCTTTTTTTGCTTTGTCCATTACTGCTTTTACTTTAGCAGCATTCTCTTTAAAGATAGCAGCAATTTTATCTTTCTGCTCTGCGGTCAGGTTGAGCTCCTTGGCCGTCCGGTCCAGCCGCTTGGCTTGCCAATCTTCCTTTTTTTGCTCCATTTTCTTTTCCGGAGCCACCGGGCACTCCTTTTTCATCTCTTTGGCTAAAGCTAATCCGCTGCCCATTACAAAAATACCCACGATCACTCCTGCTAATAATTTTTTCATATCTTCTTCCCCTTTCTCTTTGGTTTGTCTTTCTCACAACTTAGACCAACTAAAAACCAAAAAAGTTTCATCAAACTAAAAAAGGTCACCCGGCAATGCGGGAAATGCTTAGCAAGAAGAAAAGTGTTTCTATCGCGCGATTTTCCGGCCAATGTCAAAGCCAATTGCAAATTCCGGGTTAAACAGATTAACTTTTTTTATCGTAAATTTCCGCCCGGATAGATTCAAACCTTCCGAAACAAACCAGCTTGTCCTTAATTAATATTTTCATTTCTGCAGGAGGGTTGGGAATCACCCGCTCTTTTCTTTCAATTGCCAGGATGGTAATATCTTTCTCTCTTAAACCGGATTCTATCAGCGACTTCCCCAGCAGTGGGCTTTTGTCCGATATATCCACCTGTGATATCCCGTAGCCATCGCTCAGGAGGCTTAGTTCCTGGAATGATACGGGTTTGACTATTTCTCTTTTTACCATATTGTTTCTGATGACCCCGGTTAATTTCCTGACTGCTTTAGTATGGGTGAATAGCATATATATAAGATAAGCAACTATTGCCGCTAAACCCAGATTGGCCCAGGGCAGAAACCGCGGCGGGAAAATCTTCACCATAAAAGGGATCTTGAATCCAAAGCCAAACACAAACGCATCGTTGCGCAGGGAATTGGCAAAAGTCGCCACCATACTGACAAACCCGGCATGACCCAAAACTATCAGGGCCGAAGCAATTCGCCGGCGCTGGGGATTACCGGTGATCAATTCTGATTCTTTGGTAGTGAATCCTGTGCCGGTAAAACACGATAAAGACTGAAATTTGGCAAATGACCAGTCCAGACCGGTTAATTGGAAAGCAATAGCCCCGATCCTGACTACGATCATAGAGATAATGATCACGATGACGAATAAAACCAAATTCATGGCTTCCTCCTATTGCGCAATGACAATTACACTGGAAATATTGTTCTTTATATCAGCCACCGGCTGGAAGCTTAGGGTGATTATTTCTTTCTTTTCTTTTATTTCCACAATGGTATTAGCTAACAGTACCGGTTTTCGCTCTTTTTTCACATCCTGCAGTAATTGCTCGAAGTTAAGGTCCTTGATGATTTCCTTCAGGTTCTTATTGACCAGCTGGTCTTTAGCCAGGCCAAATAGCTCTAAAAAAGGCTGGCTGACATTGAGAATGTTCCCCTGCATGTCTAAGATCAGCAAGCGAATATTGATCTTGGTGATCAAAAATTCATTGAGATTAGATTGGGCGCTAATTTTGAGCGATTTCAATAAGTTCAATTGGGTGAATTGGAATAGGATGAGATTGATCTTCTCGCCTAATTTGCCCAGTTTTTTCAAATATTCCACTACATTATAATTGCCGGTTTTGGACAACTCGATTATTTTATCCAACTGCGCCAGTATTTTTGTGCTTTTTACGGTAATCCGCCATAATAAAAACCACAATATTATATTGAACAGGATAGCATAGAATATAAAGTTCTCAGCGATATATTTAACTGCCAGGGTAGCAACCGTGGGAATATCCTTGAGATAATAGTAAGAAGTTATCCCTAAAAAAAAGATCAATATCCCGGCAATCAAGGCAAAAACATATAAACTGAATTTACTGATAATGATCATGCTATAGCTCCTTCACCCTTTCGATATCCTTATCATGGCCAACCACCACCAGGATATCATCGATCTGCAGTATATCGGAAGGGAGCGGATTGAGCACAGTCTCTTCCTGCACTGGATTACCCTGTTCATCGATACTGGTTTTCACTTTTTTTATGGAAATAACATTAAGATTGAATTTCTTCCTGAGGTTTAATTGCAGAATGCTTTTACCTACTAAACCTTTAGGGACCCGCACTTCAGCCAATGTCTGGTTCTTGGAGATGGGAATAATGTCAAGAATATCAGGGGCGATCAAACGGGTAGCTATTCTTCTGCCCTCGTCCACTTCTATGTTAATTACTTCAGTTGCCCCGACCTGCCGCAAGACCTGGCCATGTACATCTGAAATCGCCCGGGCAATAATAACGGAAATGCCGAGATTTTTCAGTAAAGCAGTGGTCAGGATACTGCTATCTATATTATTTTCTCCAATAGCCACAATAGCGACATCGACAGTATCCAGCCCGGCATTCCTTAGGCCTTCGATATCAGTGCTATCGATCAGGATCGATTGGGCGACTACATTCTTTATCTTATTAACCAGTTTTTCCTGATTATCAACAGCAATAACCTGAGCCCCCTTATCCGCCAAAACCCGGCAGACCTCATAACCGAAATTTCCCAGGCCAAACACTGCTATAGTCCTGCTTTTTTCCATATAAACACTCCTCTATACGTTTTATCCGATGCTGATCTGACCATCCGGATATTGCACGTGGGTATCGATATTTTTCCGGGATAAAGCCATAATGACCGTGAGCGGCCCGATCCTGCCGATATACATCAGGGTAATAATCACTATTTTGCCAAAACTGCTTAGATACGGAGTAAGACCGGTAGACAAGCCGACGGTACCAAAAGCGGAAACAACTTCAAACATGGTTTGAATAAGCTGCTTCCCTTCGCTCAGGACTAAAACCAGCGTCCCGGTAAAAACAGCCAGAACCGACAGGGTTATGATCATAAAAGCCTGGTTGACCAGGTCCCGGGACAGGGATTGGCGTAACAGGACAATATTATTCTGGTTTTTCAGGATAGATTTGATATAAGCATAAACTACCCCGACAGTATTAAGTTTTATTCCCCCGGCAGTAGAGCCGGAAGCTCCGCCGATGAACATAAACAGGATCATGACCAGGTAGGTAGCCGTATTCAGGCTGGAAATATTGAGAGTATTAAATCCCGCCGTACGCAAAGTAACAGATTGGAAAAATGAACTTAGATATCCGGTTTTAAGATCATACGGCAGTAAGTTCAGCTTATGTTCAAAAGCATAAAAGATAAGCATGCCGGTAATAATAAGCATCGCGGTCAGGAAGGCTACCACTTTTGTATTCAGGGTAAGATTGGTGATCCGGTCTTCATATTTAAATACTTTTACTTTTAAGCGCGACTTGACAAATTGCGCCAAGTTGGTACTGACGGCAAAGCTTATCCCGCCGCAGATGATCAGCCCGGCGATGGTAAAATTCATAAAAACATTGGATTTGAACTGCTCCAGGCTGTTAGAAAAAAGAGCAAATCCGGCGTTGCAAAAGGCGGAGATGGAATGAAAGACCGCAAAAAATACCGCCTGGTTATCCCCGGCGATAATATTACGGAATTCATGCCATAAAAGCAAGGCGCCGGCCAGCTCAAACAGCAAAGTAATGGTGATGATCCTTCTTACCGTACGGCTCAGGCTGCCCATATCTGTTTCGTTCAAGGCATAGGAGATGGTCATCTTTTCCTGCAGGCTCATCTTTTTTCTCATGATGAACCCGGCAAAAGCCGACATGATCATAATACCTAAGCCCCCGATCTGTATCAGCAGCATTATGATCAACTGGCCGGGGAAGGAAAATCTGGTAGCTGTATCTACGACAATGAGCCCGGTTACACAGGTAGCTGAGGTAGCCGTAAACACGGCATTGATAAAACCGATAGGATTCCTGTCCGCTGTAGCGAACGGCATCATCAACAACAACGTCCCCACCAGGATAACCACCAGGAAGCTGACCATGATAGTTTGCGCGGGATGAGTCGCCAGATTGGTCAGAAAATTTTTCAGTTTACGGATACGCAAGATTACCTTAAAAATATTAAATACGCTGATTAGGAATACTGTTTTCGCTGACAGGTATTGCAGCTGGTCATGGCCTACTAAAGCGCGGGCAAAATATTTGACATAGACGAAAAGAATGGAGAAAACAAGCAGAAAAAACAGGCTCAAGGCGTTCCGGCGGAGAAAAACCAGCTTGTATTCCGCTTTTATCAGATCAACAATGAATTCCGCTGCAAAGAGAATGATCACCAGATGGTCGATCAAGTTGACAAACAGGCCAGTGACCGGCCCCCGCGAAAGGCCATTCTCTAATATTATGGACAATACACCCAGGATAATAATTGCGGGGATGAATTTGCCGATTTTATTATTATCTGTCATAAACCCTAACTATTCTTGCACAGGAACAGTATAATCTGCAGGCACCAGCACTATTTCTATTCTCCGATTTTTGGCCCGGCCTTCCGGAGTGGCATTGTCTGCTACCGGACGGGTATCGGCGTATCCAGCGATGGAAATGAATTTCGGCTCGATTTCTGACTTGTCTATCAAGTAACGCGCTACCTTAGTGGCTCGGGCAGCGGACAATTCCCAATTGGTCTCGAATTTAACCTGCAATTCCCTGCTGATCGGCATATTATCCGTATGCCCCTCTATGCGGAACTGTTTATCCTTGATACTTTTCAGGATGGCTCCTACTTTTTCCAAGGTTTCTTTCCCCTGTTTATTGACTTCTGCCTGGCCGGAATTGAACAGTATCCGGTCCACCATGTTCACCGTCAACTTGTCTTTCAGCTGGGTGATCTGGATCTCCCCATTTTTGATCTCTGACTGCATATCCTGCATCAGGTTATCATAAGTCTTTTTCAGGCTAGAGATGGAGTCTTCCTTCTCTTTGTTCAAAACATTGACCTTTTCCTGCAGGGCTTGTTTTTCCTGGGTCAGGTCGCTGATCATTTTGTCTTTTTTATTTTTTGTGGCATTGAGAGCTTCGGATAATTTTTGGTTATTACCGTCCTGTTCAGCCACGGTCTTCTCCAGCCTGGCAACTTTAGCGTCCAGGTCCTGGGATTGGGCTTGATATTTGACTGCTTCATCTGCCTTTATTTTGTATTTTCCGCTGGAGACACAACCGGCAGTCACCAGTAGTATTAATATGAGAAATATTATTCTGCGCATATGTTTCTCTCCCTTTTCTGCTATATTGCTTCCATGGTGGAAGGAGGCTTGGTCGTGATATTATAGGTCACGCTGACAACCCCCGGAACCTTCAGGGTCATCCGCTTAGCTAGTTTCATTAATACTTCATATGGAAGTTTTGTTGGGATTGCCTGCCGGGCATCGATGCTATCCCAACACCTGATCTCGATCTGCAGGCCGAAATCCCGTTTCCCTTGACGAATACCAGTCACCCGGTCCTGATGCAGGATAGCCATGTACTGGAAGGCGCGCTGGGATTTAAGTTCTTCTTCCAGTATCGCCGTCGCCAGCCTGACCACCTTGATCTTTTCCGGAGTCACTTCACCAATAACCCTGGCCGCCAGAGCCGGGCCGGGAAAAGGCATGCGGTTATATATTGATTCAGGCAATCCAGCCGCCTTAGCCACTTTTCTGACCCCATCCTTGCGCAATTGCACCAATGGTTCAATTATTTTATAACCAAATGCTCGCTGGGGATCGATCCCCAACTGTTCAAAAACATTATGCTGCCGTTTGATCCCCGCCACGGTTTCATCTACATCAGTTAAAATGGTTCCCTGTAAAAGATATTTCGCGCCGCTTTGCTTCACCAGCTTGCCAAAAACATGCTTATAGAAAGTCTGGGTGATGGCTTCCCTCTTTTCTTCCGGATCAGTGATGCCTTTCAAGGCCTTGAAAAATTCTTTTTGCGCATTCACGATACGCACCGGGACGCCCATCTTTTTGAAAATAGCCACTATCTTTTGCGGTTCACCCTGCCGCATGATCCCGTTATCGATGAAATAGGTCAGGAGCCTTTTGCCAAGGGCCTTATGGCCGACCATGGTCACGGCAGATGAATCGACTCCGCCGGAAAGCGCATTGATAGCTAATCCGCCCCCTACTTGGCCGGCAATCTCCTGCGCTTTTTGCCGGATAAATTCCCGCGCCTCCAGCTTAGCCGCCTTGATCTCTTTAATTTTCATATTTTTATTGCCTCCTACCAAAGATTATAGCGTACTCCCCAGCTGGTATCCTCAGGGGCCTCCCCGATAATCGATTTATCAGCGGTAGAATTGTAGTTGGCGCAGA
The DNA here is from genome assembly GCA_964517965.1 of uncultured Clostridia bacterium. Taxonomy (GTDB): domain Bacteria; phylum CAYTYR01; class UBA6262; order UBA6262; family UBA6262; genus UBA6262. Next base: position 7,437 of record CAZFDO010000008.1, on the reverse strand, counting down.
CCCGTCCCACCCGGGAATCATAGGCCCAACCACCGCCGCCTGAAATTTTACTATCCCTCTCGCTAACTGAATCATCCGGGTCAAGCGGCAATGCCGCGGTGACCGGATAAACTGTTTTTTTCCGGAAAAATGGATCGATCGGGATCCTTTCTAAAAAAGTTTTACTGTCTACATCTGAGGCCGTCCCATCCCATAGGTCATCCAGGACTGTAGGATAATTATTGCTCTGGGAATTAGCTTTATAGGCTTCCAGGGAACCGCGTATTGTCTTTAAATTGCCTTTCATGCTGGACTCCCTGGTTTCTCTGGTGGCTCCGCCGAAGCGGGCAATGACCACAGCTGCCAGAATACCTAAAATAACGATAACGATAAGTAATTCAACAAGGGTGAATCCATGGTGGTGTTTTAGGTTCATTATTTAATTTCCTTTTTCCTTCCGTCAAGAAGAAAGATGTCTTACATAGCTACTTTAACCGCCTGATGGATAATCATCACTATCGGATGCCGACCGGTAATTATTGCATAGACCGCGGATAGGAATAGTATCAAGGCGCAGAACCACAATAAAAAAACTACCAGATTGCCAAAGTTCTTCAATCCGCGAGCCTGAATCTTCTGGCTAATGAACATCACAAAAAAACTGATGGTAAAAAATATTGTAGCCGGTATAATAGTGTATATTCCCAGCAACCTAAATATTTGCATCTACTGCCTCCTCTGCTTATTTATTCCTGGTACACTGCCGCTGTTGGTTCTTTATCCGCGCTGGACTGTTCTGCGTGCTCTTTAATCCCGGCCAACATCGACCGCTGCCGGGCAGTATCTCCCTGGATAAACAGGAAACGACTGAATTGCCCCCACTGATCCGGCCCGATATTCACTCTGGTCCGCAGGACCAGACGGGTGCTGGTCTTGTCGATCGGCTCAAGTATAAAAGCCCAACTGCATTCCATATACATATCTATAGGTTTTGGGCCATTGATCTTAAATTCTTTTCCGGTGCTTATGTCCCGGGCAGTGTATAGCACTAAGGCCCGATTTAAATAAAACATCTTAACAGTCCAAGCCCCTTTATTCTTGTTACTGCCAGGACCATCGAGTAAAATATGGCCGACCTTTAATTGCTGGAATTCTTTTTTGATTTTTTTTGCGCTGGTAATTTTCGCACCATATTCCATATCCTTGCCCAAAGGTGACCAGCCATACCAGCCACCCCGGCCATAACCCATCTGTATCAGCCAGGGCCAGATATCTTTGGCTGGAGCTTTGATGGTAATAGCCCGGGTGAGCTGTATCATGGGAGTAGATATAATCTTGTCCCCAGGCAAAGGCAAAGTAGCTTCAGCATTATTTACCCCTGA
>CAZFDO010000008.1:0-6066 GCA_964517965.1 uncultured Clostridia bacterium | reverse complement strand
CCGCCGACCGTCAGACGATACTGGCGGAGCCAGAACGGCTCAAATTCCGGCTGCGGATTACCCATCAGCAGAAGGAAAACCAGTCCCAAACCTAGCAGAACAGCCAATATCTTTAAGATCCACTTTATTATCATCTTAATCCCTGTCTATGGTCTCATTTAAGTTCAGAAGTACAGTGAGGACAACGGGTCGCTTTTAACGGGATAGCCGACACACAGAAAGGGCATTCCTTGGTATTTGGGGCTGCTGGTGCCGACTGTTTCTTAAGCTTATTAATATTGTAAACCAGGATGAATACGGCAAAAGCCACTATGACAAAACTAATGATCTGGTTTAAAAATAAACCATAATTGATAGTAATAGCCCCGGCGGCTTTAGCGGCAGCAACTGAACTGTATGGTTCAGGGATGGTAAGCCCTTCCTTGAGCACAAAAAACAAGTTGGAAAAATCTACCCGTCCTAATAATAGGCCAATAGGCGGCATAAGCACATCAGCCACTAATGAACTGACGATCGTGCCAAACGAGGCGCCAACAATAATACCGACAGCCATATCCACTACATTGCCCTTTACTGCAAAATCCTTAAACTCCTTCATCATGGACATAACGATCTACCTCCTAAATCCACGATTTATTGCGCATTGGTGATATAAATTGCAGAGCCGGGAGCATTTACTACGCCAGCCAGGCTGACGGTGCAGATTATATTCGCGCGATTAAGGCCATTGGACCAGATTATATAGTAGCCACGGGAATTGACATAATAACCATATTCAAGATTGGTCCCGGCCGGGCAAAAAGGATCAAGGAGTTCAGTCGGAGCCATAACCGGGCCGGTAGTCCCCAAGGGATTAACCGACGGGCTGTTATACTGCACCATAAGGTGCGTATTTTGCCAGCCAGAACCTGAGGCGCGCGGGCCAACCCAGGTAGCTTGGGGATTAAGATTAGTGCCGTCCGGGAATTTGCTCATGCCGTTACTGCGGGGCGCCGCGGCATAGGCTTCTATTGACTTCCGTAAAGTATCAAGATTGGCTTTGATCTTGGTCTTTTGACCTTCCAAGGCAACATTCCGGAAATAAGGCAGCGAGGCGCTCAGCAGGATACTGATCAGAACAACTACTATTAATAATTCAATCAGGGTTACTCCTGCTTGCCTCTCTTTATTGTTTCGCAAAGCCATCTTCACCTCAACACAGCTTGATGAAATTACCGCAGAAAAAAAGCCATCCCGATATATCGGGATAGCCTTTTCATTCTCTCTATTTATATACGAAACTTTTCCCCTGAAAAGATTCCAACATTTTGGATCGACTCCTGTCTGCTAATACACAATCAGAGCTTCAACTAAAGATTTGAAAATTTATAGGTCAGCCTGTACCGGATACGCCATAAAAACATAAATAGCCAATAAAGAACACCAGGGTATTGTTTTTTTCATCTATTTCTCCTATTATTTTGTAGCTGTGACCGCGTTTTTCCCATCATTGGTTTTGGTCATAGTATCTGCTTTTACCCCGCCAAAAGATTCTTCTTTCTTCTCTGCTTTTTCTTTCAAAGCCTGCAAGTCAAAAATACGGCTATGATAATAAGCGGCTAATTCCTGCAGGTCAGGCAACCCGATCACCAGCAAATACTTGGCCACCTGAGAGGCGTTGACTTTACTCAAGTCTTTTTCCTCATTTTTTATGATCCGGTTAAGATATTGCCGATCAACTTCTTTCAGGTCCTGCCGCAGGGCATTTACTGCCCGCTCGACAACCGCAAACAAATCCCGATTACCGGGAGCAGTGGCATCCTCGAGTAAGGTATAAAATTTATCAGCAAGCATGCTGGCTTGCTTCACGAATTCCTTCTTAAAAGCTGAATCCGGAGCCAATTTATCGGTAATCGCCTTGACGCTGGAAAGGAACAAAGCTTTTTCATCAGCTACTACTTTTTGCATGGTAAAATGCTTTTTCAAATATCCTTTGAGAAAATCCGCTATCTCTTCCGCATCTTTCTTATTCGCTCTTTTATTGATAAAATCGCTGATGATCGGCAGGGTCCGTTCTTCTACCTGCAGCGCCGATAGCTTGGAAATGGTGGCCACGTCAAGAGCCAACTGTTGGGACACTTGTAAGGAATTAAAATAATTGGCCAGTGCTGTCCTGGGCCTATCCTGTCCTTCCAGATACCGCCCGTATAAGAGAAACAGATTAGCCAGGCGCATAACTTTGGTTAAAGGCGGGGTTTTCTTTTCGATCAAATAGGAATAACGCCGGCCATAATCAAAATCACATTTATCCAGCTTTAATCCTTCGGCTACTTCATTCAGCGCCGCTTCGTTGTCAATTATGAATTGCTCTAATTCAGGATCTTTGCCTTGCCATCCTTTGCGGATGACTTTCTGCATTTTTTCCTTTAATTCAGCGTCTTCATTATATTTTTGCAGGTCAAAAGCTTTACTATAATAAATTGCGGCATTATCTACCTCCGCAGCAGAGACTATATTAGAGCCTATTAAAAGATAGAAGAAGATTCCAAGCAGAGACTTAATTAATAGTTTTTTATTCATCATGATATCCTTCCCGCCGCTAAGGCGCTGTAATCCTTATTTATTTATATATATAATTATAATCTTTCTGTCAGCCATAAGTCAAGACTGAAAGCTAATAAAAATGGGTTGAGCGTTTATGCGCCCAACCCATTTTCTGTACTAGCTCTTAAGCTGTTTTACTCTCGACCTGTATTATACTAATCCCTGGTCGATCATAGCATCAGCTACTTTGACAAACCCGGCGATATTCGCGCCTTTCACGTAATTTACGAAATCACCTTCTTTGCCATACTTGACACATGATTTGTGAATATTGATCATTATATTGCGCAGCATCTCATCAACTTGTTCCCTGGTCCAAGACAATCTAGCACTATTTTGAGACATTTCCAAACCACTGGTAGCAACACCACCGGCATTGGACGCCTTGCCAGGTCCATAGAGAATCTTAGCCTGTAAGAATACCTCAACTGCTTCCGGAGTAGAAGGCATGTTAGCGCCTTCTGATACGCAGATGCAGCCGTTCTTGACCAATTTTTTAGCATCCGCTTCATTAATCTCGTTCTGGGTGGCTGAGGGGAAGGCGACATCGCATTTTACATCCCAAGGCCTCTTACCCGGAACATATTTACAGCCATATTTTGCGGCGTATTCTTTGATCCGGCCGCGCTTTACATTTTTTAATTCCATGACAAAAGCCAATTTTGGGGCATCGATCCCGTCAGGATCATAAATATATCCGTCAGAATCAGACAAAGTAACGCATTTACCGCCAAGTTCGTTTGCTTTTTCTACGGTATATTGGGCAACATTACCGGAACCACTCACAGCTACAACCTTGCCTTCCATTGATTCGCCGCGGGTTTTGAGCATTTCCTGGGCAAAATAAGTCGCGCCGTAACCAGTAGCTTCCGGCCTGATCAGGCTGCCGCCCCAGTTGAGGCCTTTACCGGTCAATACGCCGGTAAACTCATTGCGCAATCTTTTATATTGTCCGAACATAAAACCAATTTCCCGTCCGCCTACGCCTATATCACCAGCCGGTACATCGGTATCCGGGCCGATATGTCTCTGTAATTCAGTCATAAAACTCTGGCAAAATCTCATTACTTCATTATCAGACTTGCCTTTCGGATCAAAATTAGAACCGCCTTTACCGCCACCCATAGGCAGTGTGGTGAGGCTGTTTTTAAATACTTGTTCGAAAGCCAGGAACTTAAGGATACTTAAAGTTACGCTGGGATGAAAACGCAGACCGCCTTTGTAGGGGCCAATAGCACTGTTCATCTCAATACGATATCCGCGGTTGACCTGGATCTCGCCTTTATCATCCAGCCAGGGTACGCGGAAAATAATAAGTCTTTCCGGCTCGATCATTCTTTCGAGGATCTTATGTTTTTGATACTTGGTATTCTTTTCGATGAAAGGCATCAAGGATTCAACTACTTCCTGCACTGCTTGATGAAATTCCGGTTCATTTGGATTCTTGGCTATCACTAGCTTCATAAATTCTTCGACTTTTTTAGACATCTTTTGCTCCTTTGCAAAAATACTTGCGTATAAAACAAAAAAAAGACCACAGAAAAACTGGTCTTTTGTCCCGGACTTCCTTGTCCTGTACAAAACATTTGGCACGTCATTGTGCCACTATGATGTTGCTTATTATATACTACAAAAATGAGTGGTTGTCAAGCCTATTTCTTCCTGATGATCAAATACTACCCTATTCCGGTCCAGGCTGCCAGGAACGCTGGGCTTTCTTTTTTGATTGCACATGTTTGGCTTGCAGCATTTTTTCCTTGGCGCGTTTGGACCTTTTGCGTTTCTGCCGCCTGATCTTTTCGATCTTGTGTTGCTCGGCAGATCTTTTTCCCAGGATCAGGGCTTCTATCTTATCAGCCAGCATCCGGCGGGCCAGGAACCGGTTCAAAACCTGGGACCTTTCTTGCTGACACTTCACTTCCACACCGGTAGGAACATGCTTTAGATAAACTGCCGTAGATACTTTATTTACATTTTGTCCGCCTTTACCCTGCGCCCGGACAAAATGCTCGATCAAATCCTGTCCCCGTATGCCCAAACGAGCCATTTTTTCATACAAAGCTTTTTCTTTTTCCAGGCTTACGCCAAACAAACCCATGTTTGCTCCTACCAGGGTTTTCCTGCCCGCACCGCTTCTACATAACTGCGTATTTCATTTTTCCTGAGCAGATCAGTCTCTGTAAAAACAGCCGAATAACACTCTTTGGTCCCTTTAAAATACTGGGCGATGATCTGGGCTGTCACTTTCATTTTTTTTGGCCGCAGGTAGCCGAGAACTATGAGATACTTTCCATTAATGTCCAAGGTGGCAGTTGATTCAAAGCTGATCCCCTTAATACTGATATCTATGGTTTCTGCTTCGGCGATCAGTTTGTTATCCTCCAGGGAAATAATCCCTATTCTTTCCCGGCTCTTGAATCTGGGTAAGGTCCTTTTATTAGCCATCCTGTTCACCTCTTTACGGTTCTAGAAGCTCAAATCCGGTGGTCGTCTCTTTTTTTCGCTGGGCATTATTATTGATTATTTCCATCAGGATAACTTCCCCGACTTTCCATGTTTCTATCCCTAAGCGCACGCACCCGGCAATAGTCTCATGGTCCCGGCCCAAGGCAGCATGCATATGTAATTTAGGTATCCCTTGTTCATCCGGAAATATTGTACCCAGGGCAGCGATTTCATGAACTCCGGCCAGTACTTTATTGATCGTTTCTATGGGCATCGCCTCTTCCTGCCTGGGCCCGGCGACAATAGTACCGCCGCCCTTTATGCCTCCTACCAGCAGGCACATCCCCCGTTGTATCCCTTTGTCTTTGGCCAGGGTTTCCAGGGATTGCGGTAACCAGTCCCCGTCTTCCAAGCGGATCACAAAAATACGGCCGATATTTCCTTCTGAATATTTCAATTTTTCTCCCGAAACCTTATTTTTTGGTTAAAGTACTTTTTCCATGACTATGGCTAATAACACCGTATCTTCAACAACATCCTGTTTGGCGCCTACTTTACTAAAACCTTGTTTAAGACAAAAACTTACGCCCCTTAAGTTGTTCTCTTCCACATCCACTCTGATAACTTTGATGTAGGACATCTTGGCAATCACTTTTTGGAGCATTAATGTGCCTATGCCCTGTCTTTGCTTCTCGGGCAATACAAATAACCGCGCCACCTGTAAAATAGTCGGACTGATCTTCACCGCCGTGATTAATCCGAATATTGCGCCAGTTTCATCTTTGGCGGCCAGAAAAATAACTTCTGAATCCATGATCTGATTTTTTAACAGCTCCGGATCAAGCCAGAAATCTGTTATTTTCTTGATCGTCTCGGCAGATAAGTAGGCCTGATAGGTATCCAGCCAGGTAATCTTAAGCACATTACTTACTTCATCAATATCAAATATTCTAACCTCATCAACAGTGATCATGAATTAGTATCCTTTAATAGAGAATAATAGTTGAAGGGTTTAAGTTTATGGTCAAGGTATTGCAG
>CAZFDO010000007.1:5827-21738 GCA_964517965.1 uncultured Clostridia bacterium | reverse complement strand
CTACCTGTGGACAAGCCATAGACGTCCCGGACCAGCTTTCATAAGTATTGTCATAGAGGGTGCTGTAAATATCTACGCCGGGAGCGCAGACGTCTACCCAGTCGCCATAATTAGAGAAATAAGCCAGCTGGTCATTATGGTCAGTAGCAGCGACTGCAATATTATTAGCGTAAGAAGCCGGATAGCCCCAATCAGGCTCAGAAGTAGAGGAATTCCCAGCCGCGAAAACTACCACTGCTCCCTGGGCAATAGCATAATCAATAGCATCTTCGATCAGGTCAGATTGTCCGCCGCCACCCCAACTGTTGGAGATTACTTTAGCCCCGTTGTCAGCGGCATAGGTAATACAGGCTGCTCCGACCTCATTAGTAGAATTGGGAAACATTTTGACCGGCATGATTTTTACATTCCAGTTAATACCGGCGACACCGGTATTGTTGTTAGTTACCGCGCCAATTATGCCAGAGCAATGGGAACCATGGCCATGGTAATCCATGGGATCATTATCCGGCTGGCTGCCATAATCATTACCTGAAAAATCCCAGCCCCTAATATCATCAATATAGCCATTACCATCATCATCTATCCCATTATCTTGGATCTCTGCAGTATTGGCCCAGATATTTGCAGCCAGGTCAGGGTGGTCATAATCTACGCCAGTATCTACCACCGCTACTACTATATTAGCATTGCCCGTGGATATCTCCCAGGCTTCCGGAGCGTCAATGTCTGCATCCACAGTCCCGCCGGTCTGGCCGGTATTATGGAGAGCCCATTGCAGGGCAAAATCAGTATCATCAGGAGTGGCGCATAGTTTGAAAAAATAATTCGGGTGGGCGTAGGCTACCTGCGGATCATTCTTGAGGGTGCTAAGTACTGAGGCCAAGTCTGTATCTGGAGGATATTTTAATTTATAGATGGGGAAAAGATCCGGTACGGAAACTGTTTTACGTAATATTTTTGAATAAACCTTTGTGGTGGATTGTTTTAAGTGTTTGAAAACCCGGTCCATTTTTACATTGCCGTGCTGCAAGATAAAATTATGCAAATACTGGGCAGAAGGAGGGGATTTGAACTTGACGATAAGCTCGCCAGGCACAAAAGCTTCTTTGGCGGCAGGGGAATCCCAAGTCGCCCGGCCTGGCTTTAGAGCCACAGGGGGAAAAGTTTTGCTCTGTTGGCTTTTGCTTTTCTGGGGAGGTAATGAAAAAGCCAGGTTTTGATTAAAAACCAACAAAAAAAGCCCAAGCAGTAAAATTTTACAGCAAGTTCCGCGACTTAATAACATAGTACAATAAATATAGCACAAAATAAAATAAATGCAATATACTTTATCCATTTTCCTTGCTTTTTAGAGGTATTTCCGTTACAATTATAATAACAAGTAGGGATTGAAGGCCCCTGTTTTTAGTGGTATATTTATAGTAGGGAGAAATGAACATGAAAAGATTATTGCCCAGGAAAAAACTATCTAAAAAAGCTGGTTTTACCCTGTTGGAAGTATGTATCGGGATAATGATCCTGGGTTATGCCATGATCATTATGGCCCGGCTTTTTGGTTCAGTCACAGTTTCCGCCAAGGCCAGTGAGTTTGAAACCTTGGCCAGCAATTTTGCCCGGGCTAAAATGGAAGATCTAAAAAATCGGGACTATGATTCCTTGCCTGATGGCGCCTGGACCCCGGACGCTTGGGCTGTAGACGTATCGCAAGCCCTGGCCCAAAAGGGTATTTTGACTTTTACCCGGCAGGTAAAAATATCATATATGAAAAGCGTAAGCGGGGCCTTAACAGTATCAGCTACTGATGAAGGGCTTAAAAAGGTAGAAGTAAAAGTTGCCTGGAATGAGCGCGGAAAAGTGCGGGAAATCGATTATACGAGCCTGGTAGCGCGCGGAGTTTAAGGGGAGGCAAGATATGAATATTAACCTTTTATTTAAGAAATCCAATGGGAAAAAAGAACAGGGCAGCGCTATGATCATGGCCGTGGTCGTGTTATTTATAATTTTTATTATCGGGTCTAGCGTGGTTTTTTTGAGTGAAAATGAAAGCAGGAAGACAGTCAAGAGCAATAAGCAAAACGCCGCTCTTTATGTCGCTGATGGCGGGGTAGAAAAAGCCTTGTGGGAAACAAACCGGACCAGCGGCTATACCGGAGAATCAAATATTGTCCTGGGTAGCGGCACGTATACCGTTACCGTGTCAACCCCGGCTGGCAATCCTGACCAGCGGGAGATTAACTCAACCGGGCAGATCGGCTCATACCGGAGGAAAATAAAGGTCCTGTGTGAAAGACTATCAGAGGAAATTACGGTCAATAGCGCTTTGGCCTGCGGCGGTGATGTAAATATGGGAGGCAATGCCAACGTCTCCGGGACTAGCTTAACCGGAGTATTAGTGCCCGTTGGTAGCTCTGTAAGTACAGCTGGGGGCGCTACGGTGACTGGTACTCCAGCCACTGGGAATGCTCCATTCCCTTCTTTTGAAGATGTTTTTGGGATGACCATGGCACAAATGAAAGGGTATGCCACCACTAAATATACCAATCCTGGTAATAATCCTGCCTGTTCCGGGATCACCTGGGTAGATGGGGATCTAAAAGCCACTACCACTAGCTGGCACGGTACAGGTATTCTTATTGTCAATGGTGATTTTGATGTGAGTGGTGGAGACTTCACCGGCGTGATATATATTGTAGGTTCTTTTACGATGACCGGCAATGCGCGTATTGAAGGATCAATTCTGTCTCAATCCATGGCTGATGTAACCGGTATCTTTGGTACAGCCGATATAGCCTATAGTACAGCGGCAGTAGAGCTGGCTAATAATGTCTATCCTTTCAAAATAATCACTTGGCAGGAAGTGAAAAATTAGGTATAATACTAAGGATCTTAACGCGGAGGAAACATTGAATCACAAGGGTTTTACGCTCTTGGAAACAATGATAGCAGTAGCCATCATGCTCTTATTTGTAGTTGGAGGAGCTAGATTCTTTGAAAATAGCGCTAAGAGCTGGCAGACAAATTATGCCAAGCTGGAGATCCAGCAAAATGCCCGCGTGGCCATGGATGAAATGACTAAAAATATACTGGGCGCCTCAGCGATCGATGTGATAATAGATGTAGCGGCGGTGCCGGCAAGCAGCACGATATTATTCCAGGTAACCAAAGATGCAGGCACAGCCACCCACATATATTATTTGAACAATAATAGGTTAATGAGACAGTTTAATAATGTAGCTAGTGAAGTAATTCCTAATGTCACAGAGTTGTTTTTTGCCAGAAGGAATTCGACAACTATTCCACCAGCTGAAGACCCTCGTTGTATTTATATTAAGTTGGTAGTAGAAAAAAGCAACCAAAAAGTTACCCTGGAAAGCTATACCCATTTAAGGAACGAGTAGGATCATGAAATACCCGGGCATGTTTATCACTCTGGAAGGGCCTGATGGCAGCGGAAAAAGCACTCAAGCCCTTTTATTAATTAGATTTTTAAAAAAAACCGGTTTTAAGGTATTACATACCCGTGAACCAGGAGGTGACCGGATTGCGGAAAGCATCCGCCGGTTGCTCTTGTCTCCTCTCAATCGGATCGTACCTGAAGCCGAACTTTTCCTCTATTGGGCCAGCCGGGCGCAGCATGTACAACTGATTATTAAGCCTGCCCTGGCAAAGGGCCGGGTGGTAGTGTGTGAAAGATTTGGCGATGCCACTTTAGCCTATCAGGGATATGGCCGGGGAGTTGACCTGGGATTAATCAGAAGAATGAACCGGCTGTCTGCAGGCGGATTAACTCCTGACCTGACCTTTTTACTGGATATTCCGCCAGCCAAGGGTTTAAAAAAAGTTATCGAAGCCAAAGGCAGTAAAGACAGGTTTGAACTGGAAAAGCTAAGTTTTCATAAACGGGTACGGCAAGGCTATCTGGCCTTAGCCGCCCGGGAACCGCGCCGGATAATAAAGATATTAGTTAATGACACTATTGACCATATCCACCAGCAGATCATATTTTTTGTCAAAAAGAAATTGAGCCGATGAACAGTCATGAAATAATTGGGCATAAAGATATTATCGCCCGGCTGGACCAGGCGGTAAAAAATAAACACGTAGCCTCTGCTTTTCTTTTTAGCGGACCGGATGGTATCGGCAAGAAACTGGTAGCTTTGCGCTTGGCCCAGGCCTTGAATTGCCGCCAATTCAATAGCCAGGGGCCCTGTCTGCAATGTGCCAGTTGCCGCAAAATAGCGGCTCTGAATCACGTAGAAGTAAAGGTTATCACCAGGGAAGAAAAAGCTAAAAATCTTAAAATAGACCAAATTTTTCAATTACAGGCAGATATTTCCCTGCGCCCGGTAGAGGCGGATAAAAAAGTTTATATTATCGATGATGCGCATACCTTGACCCGGGACGCGGCTAATTGTCTCTTGAAAACTTTAGAAGAGCCGCCGCTGGATTCATTGCTGATCATGGTCACCGCGAATCCCGCTGCTTTATTAACAACGGTGCTCTCCCGCTGCCAGAAAATTGAATTTAAACCCCTGTCTCTGCAGGAAGTGACGCGACGCCTGCAGGAACAAGGATCCCTGGAAAGTGATGCAGCGCGGTTTTTAGCTGATTTTGCCGGCGGCAGTTTAGGGCTGGCTCAGGCTTTTCTGGAAAAAGGGATACTGGAAAAAAAAGTTGAATTAGACGAATTTTTAGCCGGGATGCAGGAGGAAGATGTTGCGACGTTGCTGGCCCGGGCGCAGACGTATGGCCGGGATAAAGAACAAGCTAAAATCTGGCTGGACCTGCTTTTGTATATCTGCGCACAACGCTACCGCTCAGCCCGGGAGTTGCCAAAGCCAAGCGCAGAAGGCGATGAAGAGATCATTGAGCTGATCTTGCGCGCGAAAAAGGATCTGGCTGTAAATGTTAATCTCCAGCTAGTGTTGGAAAATATTTTTTTAAGGATGAGACATGCCTAAGATCATACAAGTTGCTTATCGTAAGCTGAAAGAAGTAGGACAGTTTCACCTGCCGGACCATCTGGATCTGCCTACCGGGGAAGACTGCCTGATCGATACTGAAAACGGGTTAGAGGTGGCGCAAGGGCTTTCCTTGCCCCGCTCAGCGGAAACATTACCGGCAGATATCCGCAAAGTGGTCCGGAGATTGTCGCGTGAGGACCGCAACCAGATAATTTTTAACCAAAAAAAGGAAGAAGAAGCTTTTAAATCTTGTGTGGAAAAAGTGGAAGACCGCGAGCTGAACATGAAGCTGGTAACAGTAGAATATACCTTCAGCCGCAGCAAATTATTTATCTATTATACTGCTCCGGAACGGGTTGATTTCCGGGAGCTGGTAAAAGACCTGGCCTATATCTTCAAGACCAGGATTGAAATGTGCCAGGTGGGCGTCCGTGATGAAGCCAAGATGGTCGGTGGTTTTGGCTGCTGCGGCCGGCGCTTGTGTTGTGTTACCTTCCTGAAAGATTTTAAGCCGGTCACGATCGACATGGCCAAGGAACAAGAATTGTCTTTGGCTTCCAGTAAAATTTCCGGGGTTTGCGGCCGGCTGATGTGTTGCCTGTCGTATGAATATACGTTTTACCAGGAAGAAAAAAAGAGATATCCGGCAATAGACAGTAAGATCAAGACCAAAGAAGGACTGGGCAGGGTGAAAGGCATAAATATATTACGGCAAACCGTTACCTTGGAAATGGAAGACGGCACTATCCGGGAACACAAAGCAGCCGATCTTAATGACACGAAAAGCGAAGGGAAGGAAGCAAAATAAGTGAAACCAACTTATTACATTACCACCCCGATCTATTATGTGAACGATAAACCGCATATCGGGCATTCTTATACCAGCATCGCCTGTGATGTCCTGGCCCGGTTCAAGCGATTAACCGGGTATCAGGTTTATTTTTTAACCGGGACTGATGAGCATGGTCAAAAAGTGGCCCAGGCGGCCAAAATTCAGAACCAGGAACCGCAAGCCCTGGTGGATAGTAACGTCCAAACATATCAAAATCTGTGGACAGTACTGGGAATAAGTAACGATGATTTTATCCGTACTACGGAACTGCGCCATAAAGAAGTGGTGCAGTCAATGTTCGCGGAATTATATAAAAAAGGGGATATTTACCCTGGCCAATATGAGGGCTGGTACTGTGTTCCCTGCGAAACTTTTTGGCTGGAAAGCCAGATTGAAAAGGGGCTCTGCCCTGATTGTGGCCGGCCGCTGGAAAAAGTTAGTGAGAAAACCTATTTCTTTAAAATGTCAAAATATGAAAAACCACTGCTGGCATACCTGGAAAAACATCCTGATTTCGTGCATCCCCAGGGACGGTATAATGAGATCATGAGCTTTGTCAAAGGCGGGCTTAAAGATCTGAGCGTTTCCCGTCCTAAAGTCAGGATCAGCTGGGGCATCCCTTGTCCTTTTGACCCGGACCAGGTGATTTACGTCTGGTTTGACGCCCTGATCAATTATGTGAGCGCCTTGGGGTATAAAAAGCACCAGGATCTTTTTGACCGGTTCTGGCCGGCCGATGTCCAGATGATCGGAAAGGATATTTTAAAATTCCATGCCGTAATTTGGTCCACTATGCTCTTGGCGTCGGAAGTGTCTTTGCCGAAGAAAATAATCGCCCACGGTTGGTGGACAGTGGAAGGACAGAAGATGTCTAAATCCAAAGGCAATGTAGTGGATCCGTATGCGGTCATAGCCAAAGTGGGGGTTGACGCCTACCGGTATTTTCTGCTGCGGGAAGTGCCTTTTGGGCTGGATGGTGATTTTTCTGAAGCTGCTTTGAGCGCCCGTTACCAGGCAGACTTGGCCAATAATTTGGGCAATCTGGTTAATCGGACCTTAACTATGCTGGAAAAATATTTTTCCGGAGTGGTGCCGCAGGTTGATCCTGTACCTTCAGTTGAAAAATTTGAAAAAATAGTCACTGGCTTATTACCGGAAGTAGAGCGCAAACTGGAGTCTGCCGCCTTTAGCCAGGCGCTGGAAATTATCTGGACCCTCGTCGACCAGGCCAATAAATATATTGAAGAGGAAGCTCCCTGGAAACTGGCTAAATCAGACCCGGCCAGGTTGGCTGGCGTCTTATATACCTTGGTGGATGTGTTGCGGGTAATGGCTGTATACATATATCCTTTCATGCCTGGCAGTGCGCTGAAAATCTGGGAGCAGCTGGGCTTAACTGAAAGCTTGCCGGCGGTTGATCTTAAAAAATTAGAACTAGGACAGTTTCCGTCGGGGACCAAAGTGCAAAAAGGAGTTCCGCTATTTCCCAGGTTGGTTTAATGCCGTCACTATTGATCGACACCCATGCCCATTTGCAGGACCAGGCCTTTGCGTCAGACCAGGACACCGCAATCCAAAGAGCTTTGAATGCCGGGATTCATTATATTATTACCGTTGGCTATGATTATATATCAAGTCAAGCCGCAGTGACCCTGGCTCAGCGCCAGGCTTCTTTATTTGCCGCAGTTGGCATTCATCCTCATGATGCCAGTTCTTGGCAGGAAAGTACCAGCCAGTTATTAACGAACTTGAGCCAGCAAAAAAAAGTAGTAGCCATTGGGGAAACAGGGTTAGACTATTATCGCCACCTGTCTCCCCGGGAACAGCAAAAAAAAGTATTTGCCCAACAGTTGGCATTAGCCGGTAAAGCATCCTTGCCTGTGATCATCCATAGCCGGAACGCAGGGGAAGAGGTCCTTGGTTTCATCAAGGATTTCCCGCAGCTGACTGGCGTGATCCATTGTTTTTCCGGAACATTATTTGAAGCCAGGCAATTTGTTGACCTGGGCTGGTATTTAGGGATAACCGGCAGCGTAACCTTTCCTAAAGCAACAGTCTTGCAAGAAGTAGTGAGGGATATTCCTCTGGAATGGTTATTGCTGGAGACAGACGCCCCATATTTAGCGCCACAACCTCACCGCGGACAGCGTAATGAACCAAGTTACCTCGGATATATGGCGGCGGCCGTCGCCGGATTAAAAAAGATCGAAGTCTCTGTGGTTGCTGAACAGACTACGTTGAATGCACAAAAACTTTTTAAGCTGCCGAGGTTTTAATGAGTATTGTTTATCAGATCGGGCATTCTTTATATTTGAATATAACCAACCGCTGCACTAACCAATGTAGTTTCTGTGTGCGTTTTAAAAATGACAGTGTCCAGGGGTATAACCTGACCTTAGCCGCTGAACCTGCGGTTAATGATATTCTGGCGGCAATAGGGGACCCTACCCGTTTTCGGGAGATAGTTTTTTGCGGCTACGGCGAGCCCTTGCTGCGTCTGCCGGAAGTACTGGCGGTCAGCCAGGTTCTGAAGGAACAAAAAGTCCCGGTGCGAGTCAATACTAATGGACAGGGTAATTTGATACACCAAAGGAATATTGTCCCGGAAATTGCGCCCTATGTGACGACGATCAGCATCAGTTTAAATGCCGAAAATGAGGAAGTATATAATCAACTGTGCTATCCGGCATTTGGGCCGGGGACATACCAAAAAGTCAAAGAGTTTATTCTGGAATGCAAGAAACAAATACCCAAAGTCATAGTTACCGCCGTGGCTGTGCCGCAGGTAGATATTAAAGCAATCAAACAATTGGTAGAACAAGAATTAGGAGTGATTTTCAGGATGCGCCATTATGATGATATAGTCCAGGAAGAGAACTATGGCCAGAAATGAAAAGAACCGGTCTCAGCAAGCCTGGACCGCAGTAGCTATTTTATGCGGCGTGGTGCTCATACCGTACTACTGGATTTATGCTAAAGTGGATATATATGTAGATGGGAAAGTTATTAATGCGCGCAATGTTGAACGCCGGGTAGAAAATATACTGCGTGATAACCATATTGCGTTTGGCCCGCTGGACATTATTCAGCCAGACCTTAGGCAGAACCTAAAACCAGGGCAAGATATCCGTATCATCCGGGTCACGGAGAAAGTCATCTCCACGCAGGAAGCTTTGCCCTATACGATCTCCAATCAGACTAAGGCCGGCAATAATTTGCGCCTGGTGGAAATACAACGCGGAGACTATGGCCAGCGGCTAAAACAGATCAAGATCAAGTATCATGACCAGCGCGAATTTTCCCGGGAGGTAGTCACCGAAAAAACAGACCAGGAAATAATTTATAAACTGATCCTGAAAAACAAGAAAGGACAACCGGTTAAGGAATATGATCTAACCAAAGCCAAATCCATGTGGATGACCGCCACTTCTTATTATCCCTATGACCCGATGTGCTACCCCGGAGGAGATGGCATTCATACCAGGTTAGGTTATATCCTGGAAAGAGGACTCGTGGCGGTTGACCCCAAGGTTATTCCCCTGCGTACCAGATTATACATCCCTGGTTATGGTTATGCCTATGCGGCAGATACGGGGAGCGCGATCAAGGGAAAACGGATAGATATTTCCCTTAATACCAGGGCGGAAAGCGAAAAATTCGGCAAAAGGACCATGAAAGTATATATTTTAGACCGTACGGCATATTGGTAAAAAATAATAATTATGCGTAAAAAGTATTGACTGGAAACAAAAAATAAGGCATATTTATAGTGGAGCGTATATGATTCAGGCACGAAAAAACATACTTAATATGTTTTCTATCATCAACTCACTAGTGATCCTGGTGTCAGGCTTTTTTGCGCTGCAGCAGTTATTTTCTCGCCCGGTGACCAGGCCGGTTATTCCAGAGCCGGTAGTGGTAGAGATCCCAAAACCACCACCGCCGCAGGTAGCGCCCAAACCGTTGGAGATAGAAAAAGTGGAGATCAAGCCCAAAGCTACTCCTTTACCGCCTTTGCCAAAAATTGTGCCCAAGCCTATCCCTAAACCAATTGAAACAGTGGTGGCCAAACCAGTTGAGCCTATAGCTCCGCCTAAGCCAGCCCCAATTGCTAAAATGAACATGGACAACTTCAATTCCAGTTCTAAACATAACAGCCTGGGCGGCTTTACCGGGACTTTCGGCGGGACCGGCGGGTTCTGTCTGGAGTCGTATCAAAAAGGCAGCGCTTTCGGCTCCGGAGAAGATGGCGGCAATATCCTGAAGCTGGTTTATAATGTCAATAATGGTTATGCCGGATATTATAGCAAGCTGAACGATGCCGACCTAACTAAATACCGCCGGGTCACCTTTGCAGTCAAAGGGGCTAAAGGCGGCGAAGTATTTGAAATAGAATTAGGGGACGGGACAGTATCTTCTAAAGTCGATATTCGTGATTATCTGCCCTATGGCGCCAGCACTACCTGGCAGAAAGTAGCGATCCCTTTTAAAGCTTTTACCGAGGTAAAAAACTGGAAGAAGATGAAAGGCAATTTTGCTATTGTATTTGAGCAATATCTGGGAACACCGACCAATAGTACTCTTTATGTGGACAGTATTAATTTCGAAGAATGAAAGCTGAGGTGAGGATATGGATTTTCTGAAGACGATTTTCTTAGAAAAGCATGAAATAGTTTATAATTTTATGATGATTATTATGGGAATAATTGTTTATGTCCTTATTTCCTGGCTGCGTAAAGCCTACAGGATCCTGGAGTCGGGTAATATCCCGGTAGGTGATCCCGAAGCCATGAAAAAGTTTTCTAAAGATATTGATGCCATGTTTACCGAGGCTAAAAACCTGACTACTAATCTGAACCGTAAGGTAGACGATCTGTACGCCCGGATAAATAAGTGGGACACGCAGATCCTCACCCTGCAAAAAGGCGCAGACGAACTAAAGAAATTAATTGAAAATGTACAGCGTACCGGCGGGCAAAGCGGCAAAGCCGAGGAACTCGTGGCAAAGATGCAAAATGAATATAAAGACTTGTTGGCCAAGATCGGGGCCCTGCAAAAAGGCGCGGAGGAAACCAAAAAGCAAGTTGAAAATGTACAGCGTGCCGGCGGAGAAGGCGGCAAGGCCGAGGAAGTCCTGTATAAAATGCAGGAAGAGCACAAGGAATTATTCACCAATATTAACAAGCGGATAGAGGATTTATATGATAAGACCCGCCGTTTCAACGAGTGGCTGGTTAATAGCCAGAAACAGCTGGAAGAATCAGGCAAGGTATTGAACAAGATGCAGGGGAGCTTAACGGAAATCGGCAATATGCCGAAAGATACCAAAGCCCCGGAGTTGGATAAATTCGCCAAGAATCTTGAGGAAAACAGCAAATATGTGCATAAAGTAAATGCTGATATCGAGCATATGCATAATAAGATGATCGAGCATGAGGACCAGATCAACGACCTGAAGCGCATCTTTGAAGATATGGACGCCACCTTTGCGGAAATGAACAAAAGGTTCCAAAAGATAGAGACTGTGGAACGCGGAAACTAGCGTCCCGGAAAGTAATCATAGCGTTGTTTTTTATACCCCTATTCATGAATCAAAAATGGATAGGGGTTTTTATTGACAAAATAACCCGGATATGTTAAATTAAAGTGAAATGTTTGTGCTGGGAGGCAACTATGACTGAAAAGAAGATCTGGGAAGGATTAGTAGAAGCCTTTAAGGACATAAAAAACGGGCTGGATGCAGTACTGAAGACAGGATTGCAGGTCTTGGTGGAATACCTCAATTGCGACCGGGCGACAGTGTTTATACTTGATAAGAATGAACAGGTTTATCGCAGCCGGTTTATTATTGACCAGAAAGGCCTGATCGAACTGGAGGAAAAGATCTCCAGCGAGAGCGGCGACAAGGAATTAGTAGAGCTGGTTCTAGGTAAGCGGTTGCTGGTTGTCACCGATGGAGGGTTAAACGCTTACCTGCCCTTGAAGAATGAACGAGGCGTGTTCGGGCTGGTACGGGTGGATAATGTGGTGACCCGCACTCCTTTGAGCGAAGATCAGCTGAAACATTTCCAGGAATTTGTTTCTAAATTCGGGATCGGCATCGAAAGCGCAATGCTGCAGGAACGGAACCAGAACCTGACTGATGAACTGCTGATCTTGTCCAAGATCAATAATTCCATGGTCCGGACGATGGATCTGGGTGAGGCGCTGGAAATAATCCTGAAAAATATTGTCAAGCATTTGGGTGTGGACCGGGCCAAGTTGTTTTTGATCGAACATGATAAAAATATTCTGCAGGGGAAAATGGCGGTTGATAGCCAGGGGACCATCCGTTCCATTGATGAATATAAGTATCCGGTTAAGCCGGGCGTGAACGAAGTAGTGGACGCACTCTTCTCCAAACAGGTTGACGATATCCGCCAGAAACCGATTATCAACCTGCCGATCAAGACCAGAGATGAATATCTCGGGGTACTCACCATTGATAATGTATTCTCCAAGCAACTTCTCTCCGCTGAAGACGAAAAATATCTCCTGCTTTTTGCCAATCAACTCGGGACCGCTATCCATAGCATCCGGCTATCTAAAAGAATGGAAGAAGCCACGATCATTGATAACCTAACCAAACTTTATGTACAAAAGTATTTTAACCAAAGGCTGGGCGAAGAACTGGCCCGGGCGCGGAGATTTAAGCAAGAACTTTCACTGGTGCTGATGGATGTGGACCATTTCAAAGTATACAATGATACTTATGGCCACCCGGTTGGCGATACTATTTTGCAGGAGTTAGCCAAGATCGTTATGAACAATACCCGTGAAGTTGATTTCGCCGCCCGGTTTGAAGGAGATGGAGTAGCGATGATCTTGCCCAATACTCCGCGGGACGGATCAAGATCAGTGGCTTCCCGGATCAGGCAATTGATCGAGAATCATGGCTTCGTCGTACCAAACGGGGTGATCAATATAACCGTAACTCTCGGCGTAGTCACTTTCCCCGGGGACACTGATGACAAAGAAGAATTGCTGAAAACATGTCAGGAAGCGCTTAACTGGGGCAAGGCCCATGGCCGTAACCAAGTGATGATTTACTCGGAAATATTTTAACCCTGATTTTAGGTCTAGAGGCAGTGGATAATATCCTGGCTTTCTACTAAGCTGAAGAAGTAGGTAAACAATCGCCAATGACCATTAACCACATCTTCAACCTTTTCCTGTTATTCTTCATAGGTATAATTACGGTCCTGCTGGCCGGTATTTTTTTACAAAACAGGGGTTTAAAGAAGCTCGGGCAGAAGGAGGAAGACCCAGGATTAGGACTGGCTGAGCTCAGCGAGGAAAATGAAATAGCGATAAGCGTGCTGACCGAGGGCATAGACGCAGTAGTGGCCTGTGACCTGACCGAAGCTATGACCTTTGTTAATTACCGCGGGGAAAAATTTCTGGAATATACTGCCGCAGAATTGCGGGGGAAAAACCTGCTGACCATGGTCGCTGAGTCAGCCCGCGCAGATCTAAAAAAAGAGATCAGTTTCCGGCCGGCCAGCGAGCACCGGGTAATCCAGACGACCCTGATCTCTAAGAATGACCGGCACATTGAGGTCATGGTCAAGATGCTACCTCTCTATCATAATAACAAGATCTCCGGTTCTATTTATCTTTTCACGGATATTTCTCTTCTTAAGCAAACCGAAAAAGAAACCCAACTGCAGCAAAAAGAACTCCAAACCCTGATCAAGCTGTGTACGATGATGGGGGCGAGTCTTGACCTCAAGGAAGTCCTTGATTTTATCGTTAAAGCCATTACTGAATTTTCCAAGGCTGATGCGTGTACGCTGCGCTTGCTAAGTGACGATGGGCAGAATTTGGTTTTGAGTGCCAGCTATGGCGTTGAAGCTAACCATCATCCGGAAAAAGTACACCTGGACGGCAGCATTACCGGCAAGGCGGTACAGGAAAAAAGGGTCGTTATTATTCCTGATATCAGCCAGGAATCCACTTATCAGTCTTCACCGATCGTCTCTGAAGAAAAAATGGCTTCATTATTATGCGTCCCTTTAGTAGTGAAAAATTTAGCTAAAGGGGCTTTTTGCCTTTATACCAAGCAAACCTGCCAGTTTACCCAGCATCAAATCGACTTGGTCAAGGCGTTTGGCGACCAGGCCGCTATTGCTCTGGAAAACGCCCGTCTTTATTCCCAGGAACAGCAGCTGGTGGTCAAATTGAGGGAATTGAATCAGGCCAAAAGTGATTTTCTCTCCATGGTCTCACATGAACTGCGCTCACCGCTGACCTCGATCAAGGGCTATACCGCCCTGATGCTGGCCGGCCGGGCCGGCGAGATTAACGAAAACCAAAAAAGATTTTTAAAAATAGTAGAAGAACAAAGTGATCACCTGACCAACCTGATCACTGACCTGCTTAATCTGTCCAGGATCGAAGCCGGACAGGTAAGAATGAACAAGTCTTCTATTAGCCTTAAAGCTTTAACTGAAACTATCGTGGAACGGATGCGTTCTCACTTTGAGCAAAAGAAAATAACTTTAACTGCGATCATCCAGGATGACCTGCCCTTTGTCTATGCCGATAAGGATAAACTGATCCAGGTGTTAGCGAATTTCCTGACCAATGCTTTGAAGTTTACTCCTGAAAACGGCCGGGTGATCATTGAAATATTCGAGAAGGACAAGAATGTGGAAGCACGCATCAGTGATACCGGGATCGGCATCCCGCTGGAGGAGATGGATAAAATATTCGATAAGTTCTACCAGGTTGATTCTTCTTCTACCCGGCAAACCGGCGGCGCTGGCTTAGGGCTGGCTATTGTCAAGCGTATCGTGGAGATGCATGAAGGAAAAGTCTGGGCTGAAAGTGACGGGCCAAACAAAGGCAGTCATTTTTGTTTTCTCCTGCCGGCCTTCCGTCCCATGGCTAGCGGCGGAGAACTGATAAGGGCTAGCAGTTCCAGGCAGGCCCTGCCCGGGCAAAAGACTATCTTACTGGTTGATGACGAACAGGATATATTGAACCTGCATAAAATCTATCTTGAAGATGAGGGCTATCATGTCATTTGGGCCCTGACCGGACATCAGGCTATTGAACGTGCCCGGGAAGACCGGCCAGATTTGATCTTGCTGGATATTAAATTGCCGGATATAGACGGCATACAGGTATTAAAAACGCTTAAAGATGACCCGCAAACCAAAAACATTGCCGTAATGATTGTTTCTATTTTGCATGACCGGGAAAACCAGACCCGTCAGCTGGGCATTAATGATTACCTGACCAAACCAATCGACAAAAAGCAACTTTTAGCTAAAGTCAGCGAAATACTGGGTGTGCGCGGTACGAAAAAACGGGGCACGATATTAATTGCTGATGACGAGCCGAATGTCGTGGAATTGATCAAGATCAGCCTGCAGGAAGAAGGGTATAATACCAAAGTAGCCATTGACGGGGAAGAAGCCTTGGCCAAGGCCAAAGAATTGAAACCGGATCTGCTGCTGCTGGATGTGATGATGCCTAAGATCGACGGTTATGAAGTGCTTAAAACATTGAAAGGCGACCCTGACCTATTAATTCAAAAAATACCAGTTATCATAATTTCAGCCCGTAAAATGGAAGAAGATAAACGCAAAGGGCTGGAACTGGGTGCCGTAAAGTATATAACCAAGCCGTTTAAAGTAAAAGAATTGCTGTCTGAAATAACCAGGATTATTGGGTAAACGCCGATGAAAAAAATCTTGATCGTTGATGATGACCCGTTAATAGTGGACTTGCTGGAATTTAGTTTTGATAAGTCCAGGTTTGAAATTATCCGCGCCCATAACGGGCGGGAAGGGCTGGAAAAAGCTTTAAAAGAAAAAGTGGATTTGATCCTGCTGGATGTAATGATGCCGGACCTGAATGGTTATGAAGTGTGCCGGCAGGTCAAAAACAATCCTGATACCAGGGCCACCAAGGTGATCATGGTTTCGGCGAAGGTACAAAAAGAAGAAATTGAAGCCGGGATCAAAGCCGGGGCAGACGGATATATTACCAAACCCTTTGACCCGTTGACCCTGGTGGAGAAAATAACAAAACTATTGGAATAAAAATAAAAAATAGGGATTATT